>NZ_PPFB01000001.1:6220000-6327500 GCF_002899455.1 Streptomyces sp. DH-12
GACCCCCGGCAGCCGCCGGTGAGCGAGTACACGATGCAGCTCGTCGAGGGCTACGCGGAGCACGCGAAGCGGATCGACGAGCTGATCTCCCAGTACTCGGTCGGCTGGACGCTCGACCGGATGCCGGTCGTGGACCGCAGCATCCTGCGGCTCGGCGCGTACGAGCTGATCTGGGTCGACGAGACCCCGGACGCGGTCGTGCTGGACGAGATGGTGCAGCTGGCGAAGGAGTTCTCCACGGACGAGTCCCCCTCGTTCGTCAACGGCCTCCTCGGCCGTCTCAAGGAACTCAAGCCGTCCCTGCGCCGCGGCGAGTAGAGCGCCCCGCCAGGGGCGCGCGGAACCGCGCGCCCGACCCGCCACGGCCCGCGGCCGGTGAACGACCGCAGCCGGCGGACGAAAAACCGCCGGGGTGCCGGAACCACAAGGTTCCGGCACCCCGGCGGCACGTTTCTGCGCCCCCGCGGAGCGGCTACGCGTCCTCGTGGGACGCCACCGCACGGCGCGCGTCCGCGTCCAGCACACCCCAGCTGATGAGCTGCTCGGTGAGGACCGAGGGCGACTGGTCGTAGATCACGGCGAGCGTGCGCAGGTCGTCCTGGCGGATCGACAGCACCTTGCCGTTGTAGTCACCGCGCTGCGACTGGATCGTCGCCGCGTAGCGCTGCAGCGGGCCCGCCTTCTCGGCCGGCACCGTGGCCAGCCGCTCCAGGTCCAGGACCAGCTTCGGCGGGGGCTCGGCGGCGCCGCCCGGGGTCGTGCCCGGCAGCAGCTCCTGCACCGGGACGCCGTAGAAGTCCGCCAGCTCCGCGAGGCGCTGCACGGTCACGGCGCGGTCGCCGCGCTCGTACGAACCGACCACGACCGCCTTCCAGCGGCCCTGGGACTTCTCCTCGACACCGTGGAGGGAAAGGCCCTGCTGGGTGCGGATGGCCCGGAGCTTGGCCCCGAGCTGTTTGGCGTATTCGCTGGACATATAGCTCCCCGGCACTGTGTCGACGCGGATGGCTGGATTCCATGCCGCGCGGCTGGTAACTCACTGTGAGGTTACGCAGCGTTACTCTCGCGCGTCAAGCCGAATGGTCCACACCGACTCTTCCGTGGTAGCGAAGATCGGCTGCTCCATCCGGGTGATCAGGGGTGTCGCTACGGCCCGTGGACGACCTGCTAGCCTGTGGAGCGCAACCCGACGTCCTTTAAGGTCCGTCCCGTGAGGCGGAGAAGGAGGTCCGTTTCGTATGGACACGCAGGATCCGCAACCGCCGCCCACGTCGCGGCCGGACGCACGGCCCGTTCTCGAGGCCCCCGACATCGCGCGGGTCATGACCCGTATCGCCCACGAGATCGTCGAACGCGCCAAGGGCGCCGACGACGTGGTGCTCCTCGGCATCCCGACCCGAGGCGTCTTCCTCGCCCGGCGGCTCGCCGACAAGCTCGAGCAGATCACCGAGCGCAAGGTTCCGGTCGGCTCGCTCGACATCACCATGTACCGCGACGACCTGCGCATGCAGCCGCCGCGGGCGCTGGCCCGCACCGAGATCCCCGGTGACGGCCTCGACGGCAAGCTCGTCGTCCTCGTCGACGACGTGCTCTTCTCCGGCCGCACCATCCGCGCCGCCCTCGACGCGCTGAACGACATCGGCCGCCCCCGCGCGGTGCAGCTGGCCGTCCTCGTCGACCGCGGCCACCGCGAACTGCCCATCCGCGCCGACTACGTCGGCAAGAACCTCCCCACGTCGCTGCGGGAGACGGTCAAGGTCCTGCTCGTCGAGGAGGACGGCCGCGACACCGTGCTGCTCGGCGCCAAGCAGACCCCCCAGTAGCACCGCGAAGCGCACCCGGACGCCTGTGCGCCGGCGCGGCACGCCCACGCGCGTACCCGTCTGCCCGATTTCGCCTCATTGAACTGCCTTTACGGAGCCTGACAGATGCAGCGTCATCTCATCTCGGCCGCCGACCTCACCCGCGACGACGCCGTCCTCATCCTCGACACCGCCGAGGAGATGGCCCGGGTGGCCGACCGGCCGATCAAGAAACTCCCCACCCTGCGCGGCCGTACCGTCGTCAACCTCTTCTTCGAGGACTCCACCCGCACCCGGATCTCCTTCGAGGCCGCCGAGAAGCGGCTGTCCGCGGACGTCATCAACTTCTCCGCCAAGGGCTCCAGCGTCTCCAAGGGCGAGTCCCTGAAGGACACCGCCCAGACCCTGGAGGCCATGGGCGTCGACGCGGTCGTCATCCGGCACGGCGCCTCCGGGGCCCCCTACCGGCTCGCCACCTCCGGCTGGATCGACGCCCACGTCATCAACGCGGGCGACGGCACCCACCAGCACCCCACCCAGGCGCTGCTCGACGCCTTCACCATGCGCCGCCGGCTCGTCGGCCGGGACGCCGGGCTCGGCCAGGACCTGAACGGCCGCCGCGTCACCCTCGTCGGCGACGTCCTGCACAGCCGGGTCGCCCGCTCCAACGTCGACCTGCTGCACACCCTCGGCGCCGAGGTCACCCTCGTCGCCCCGCCCACCCTGCTCCCGGTCGGCGTCGAGACCTGGCCCTGCGAGGTGTCGTACGACCTGGACTCCACGCTGCCCAAGTCCGACGCGGTGATGATGCTGCGCGTCCAGCGCGAGCGGATGAACGCCGCGTTCTTCCCCACCGAGCGCGAGTACTCGCGCCGCTACGGCCTCGACGGCGACCGCATGGCGCGGATGCCGGAGCACGCCATCGTGATGCACCCCGGCCCGATGGTCCGCGGCATGGAGATCACCGCCGAGGTCGCCGACTCCGGCCGCTGCACCGTCATCGAACAGGTCGCCAACGGCGTCTCCATCCGCATGGCCGTCCTGTACCTGCTGCTCGGCGGAGCCGAGTTCCAGACCGCCGGCACGCCCGCCCCCGCCCGTACCGCCGAGGAGAAGTGAGACCGATGAGCAAGACCCTGATCCGTGGTGCGAAGGTGCTCGGCGGCGAACCGCAGGACGTCCTGATCGACGGTGAAACGATCACTCAGGTCGGCGCCGGGCTGTCCGCCGAGGGCGCCGAGGTCGTCGAGGCCGGCGGCAAGGTGCTGCTGCCGGGCCTGGTCGACCTGCACACCCACCTGCGCGAGCCCGGCCGCGAGGACTCCGAGACCGTGCTGACCGGCACCCGCGCCGCCGCGAGCGGCGGTTACACGGCCGTGTTCGCCATGGCCAACACCTTCCCGGTCGCCGACACCGCCGGCGTGGTCGAGCAGGTCTGGCGGCTCGGCAAGGAGCACGGCTACTGCGACGTACGCCCGGTCGGCGCCGTCACCGTCGGCCTGGAGGGGCGGAAGCTCGCCGAGCTGGGCGCCATGCACGAGTCCGCGGCCGGCGTCACCGTCTTCTCCGACGACGGCAAGTGCGTCCACGACGCCGTGATCATGCGCCGCGCCCTGGAGTACGTGAAGGCCTTCGACGGCGTCGTCGCCCAGCACGCCCAGGAGCCCCGGCTCACCGAGGGCGCCCAGATGAACGAGGGCGTCGTCTCCGCCGAGCTCGGCCTCGGCGGCTGGCCGGCCGTCGCCGAGGAGTCGGTCATCGCCCGGGACGTGCTGCTCGCCGACCACGTCGGCTCCCGCGTCCACATCTGCCACCTGTCGACCGCAGGATCCGTGGAGATCGTCCGCTGGGCCAAGTCCCGCGGCATCCGCGTCACCGCCGAGGTCACCCCGCACCACCTGCTCCTCACCGACGAGCTGGTGCGCTCGTACAACCCGGTCTACAAGGTCAACCCGCCGCTGCGCACCGAGCGCGACGTCCTGGCCCTGCGCGAGGCGCTCGCCGACGGCACCATCGACATCGTCGCCACCGACCACGCCCCGCACCCGCACGAGGACAAGGACTGCGAGTGGGCCGCGGCCGCCATGGGCATGGTCGGCCTGGAGACCGCGCTGTCGGTGGTCCAGGAGACGATGGTCGACACCGGTCTGCTGGACTGGGCCGGCATCGCCGACCGCATGTCCTTCGCCCCGGCGCGCATCGGACGCGCCGAGGGCCACGGCCGCCCCGTCTCGGCAGGTGAGCCCGCCAACCTCACCCTCGTCGACACGGCATACCGTGGACCGGTGGACCCCGCGGGCTTCGCCTCGCGCAGCCGCAACACGCCCTACGAGGGCCGTGAGCTGCCGGGCCGTGTCACGCACACCTGGCTCCGGGGCAAGGCCACGCTCGTCGACGGGAAGCTCACGTGACATCTCTCATCCTGCTGGCCGCCGAGAAGGAATCGGCGGAAGTGACCGACTGGGCCGCCCGGATCGGCTGGGTCGTCGGTCTCGCCCTCTTCGTCGCGCTCGTCTACTGGCTGATGCGCGAGGGCTGGAAGTGGCGCGGCACGCTCCAGAGCGACCTGCCGGAGTTGCACAGCGCGCCGGACGACCCCGGCCCGGCGACCCTGACCATGAGCGGCCGCTACCACGGCTCGACCACCGCCGGCCAGTGGCTGGACCGCATCGTGGCGCGCGGCCTGGGCACCCGCAGCCGTGCCGAGCTCACCCTGAGCGACGCCGGACTGGACGTCGTACGCCCCGGCGCGGACGACTTCTTCGTCCCGGCCGACGCGCTGCGCGAGGCCCGGCTCGACAAGGGCATCGCCGGCAAGGTCCTCACCGAGGGCGGCCTGCTGGTGATCACCTGGCAGCACGGCGACCGGCTCATCGACTCCGGGTTCCGCTCCGACCACGCGGCCGAGCACACCGAGTGGGTCGAAGCCCTCACGAACATGATCAACAAGACGGAAGGCGCACGATGACAACCTCCGCCCAGGGAGCCGCCAAGGTTCCCGCCGTACTCGTCCTGGAGGACGGCCGGATCTTCCGCGGCCGTGCCTACGGGGCGGTGGGGGAGACCTTCGGCGAAGCGGTGTTCTCCACCGGCATGACCGGCTACCAGGAGACCCTCACCGACCCGTCGTACCACCGCCAGGTCGTGGTGATGACCGCCCCGCACGTCGGCAACACCGGCGTCAACGACGAGGACGCCGAGTCCAAGCGGATCTGGGTCTCCGGCTACGTCGTGCGCGACCCCGCGCGCGTGCCGTCCAGCTGGCGCTCCCGCCGCACCCTCGACGAGGAGCTGGCCGCCCAGGGCGTCGTCGGCATCAGCGGCGTCGACACCCGCGCCCTCACCCGGCACCTGCGCGAGCGCGGCGCCATGCGCGTCGGCATCTTCAGCGGCGACGCCGTCCGCGACGACGCCGCCCTGCTCGCCCGCGTCCGGGAGGCGCCCGAGATGGAGGGGGCGGACCTCTCCGCCGAGGTCGCCACCACCGAGCCGTACGTCGTCCCCGCGATCGGTGAGAAGAAGTACACCGTCGCCGCCGTCGACCTCGGCATCAAGGGCATGACCCCGCAGCGCATGGCCGAGCGCGGCATCGAGGTGCACGTGCTGCCCGCCACCGCGACCGTCGACGACGTGTACGCGGTGAACCCGGACGGCGTGTTCTTCTCCAACGGCCCCGGCGACCCCGCCACCGCCGACCACGCCGTCTCCGTGATGCGGGGCGTGCTGGAGCGCGGCACCCCGCTGTTCGGCATCTGCTTCGGCAACCAGATCCTCGGCCGCGCCCTCGGCTTCGGCACCTACAAGCTGAAGTACGGCCACCGCGGCATCAACCAGCCGGTGCAGGACCGCACCACCGGCAAGGTGGAGGTCACCGCGCACAACCACGGCTTCGCCGTCGACGCCCCGCTCGACCAGGTCTCCGACACCCCGTTCGGCCGTGCCGAGGTGTCCCACGTCTGCCTCAACGACAACGTGGTGGAGGGCCTCCAGCTGCTCGACAAGCCGGCCTTCAGCGTCCAGTACCACCCCGAAGCGGCCGCGGGCCCGCACGACGCCGCCTACCTGTTCGACCGCTTCGTCTCCCTGATGGAGGGCCAGCGTGCCTAAGCGCACCGATATCCAGTCCGTCCTGGTCATCGGCTCCGGCCCGATCGTCATCGGCCAGGCCGCGGAGTTCGACTACTCCGGCACCCAGGCCTGTCGCGTGCTCAAGGCCGAGGGCCTGCGCGTCATCCTGGTCAACTCCAACCCGGCGACGATCATGACCGACCCGGAGATCGCCGACGCGACCTACGTCGAGCCGATCACGCCCGAGTTCGTCGAGAAGATCATCGCCAAGGAGCAGCCGGACGCCCTGCTGCCCACCCTGGGCGGCCAGACGGCCCTCAACACGGCGATCTCCCTGCACGAGAACGGCGTCCTCGACAAGTACGGCGTCGAGCTGATCGGCGCCAACGTCGAAGCGATCCACAAGGGCGAGGACCGCGACCGGTTCAAGGAGGTGGTGGAGGCCGTCCGCCGCAAGATCGGCCACGGCGAGTCCGCCCGCTCGTACATCTGCCACTCCATGGACGACGTCCTCAAGGGCGTCGAGGAGCTCGGCGGCTACCCGGTCGTCGTCCGCCCGTCCTTCACCATGGGCGGCGCCGGCTCCGGCTTCGCGCACGACGAGGAGGAGCTGCGCCGCATCGCCGGCCAGGGCCTCACCCTCTCGCCGACCACCGAGGTGCTCCTGGAGGAGTCCATCCTCGGCTGGAAGGAGTACGAGCTGGAGCTGATGCGCGACAAGAACGACAACGTCGTGGTCGTCTGCTCCATCGAGAACTTCGACCCCATGGGCGTGCACACCGGCGACTCCATCACCGTCGCCCCGGCGATGACGCTCACCGACCGCGAGTACCAGATCCTCCGCGACGTCGGCATCGCCGTGATCCGCGAGGTCGGCGTCGACACCGGCGGCTGCAACATCCAGTTCGCGGTGAACCCCGAGGACGGCCGGGTCATCGTCATCGAGATGAACCCGCGCGTCTCCCGGTCCTCCGCGCTCGCCTCCAAGGCGACCGGCTTCCCCATCGCCAAGATCGCGGCCAAGCTCGCCGTCGGCTACACCCTCGACGAGATCCCGAACGACATCACGCAGGAGACCCCGGCCTCCTTCGAGCCGACCCTCGACTACGTGGTCGTGAAGGCCCCGCGGTTCGCCTTCGAGAAGTTCCCGAGCGCCGACTCCACCCTCACCACCACCATGAAGTCGGTCGGCGAGGCCATGGCGATCGGCCGCAACTTCACCGAGGCGTTCCAGAAGGCGCTGCGCTCGCTGGAGAAGAAGGGCAGCCAGTTCACCTTCACCGGCGACCCCGGCGACAAGGCCGAACGGCTGCGCGAGGCCGTCCGCCCGACCGACGGCCGCATCAACGCCGTCATGCAGGCCATCCGCGCGGGCGCCACCCCCGAGGAGGTCTTCGAGGCCACGAAGATCGACCCGTGGTTCGTCGACCAGCTCTTCCTCATCAAGGAGACCGCCGACGAGCTGGCCGCCGCCCCCGAGCTGACCCGCGACCTGCTCGCCGAGGCCAAGCGGCACGGCTTCTCCGACCAGCAGATCGGCGAGATCCGCGGCCTGCGCGAGGACGTCGTCCGCGAGGTCCGCCAGGTGCTCGGCATCCGGCCGGTCTACAAGACGGTCGACACCTGCGCCGCGGAGTTCGCCGCGAAGACGCCGTACTTCTACTCCTCCTACGACGAGGAGACCGAGGTCGCGCCCCGCGAGAAGCCGGCCGTCATCATCCTGGGCTCCGGCCCGAACCGCATCGGCCAGGGCATCGAGTTCGACTACTCCTGCGTCCACGCCTCCTTCGCCCTGAGCGACGCCGGCTACGAGACCGTGATGGTCAACTGCAACCCGGAGACCGTCTCCACCGACTACGACACCTCCGACCGGCTCTACTTCGAGCCGCTCACCCTGGAGGACGTCCTGGAGGTCGTCCACGCCGAGCAGCAGGCCGGCCCGGTCGCGGGCGTCGTCGTCCAGCTCGGCGGGCAGACCCCGCTGGGCCTGGCCCAGGCGCTCAAGGACAACGGCGTGCCCATCGTCGGCACCCCGCCGGAGGCCATCCACGCCGCCGAGGACCGCGGCGCCTTCGGCCGGGTCCTCAAGGAGGCCGGCCTGCCCGCCCCCAAGCACGGCACCGCCACCACCTTCGCCGAGGCCAAGGCCATCGCCGACGAGATCGGCTACCCGGTCCTCGTCCGCCCGTCCTACGTGCTCGGCGGCCGCGGCATGGAGATCGTCTACGACGAGAACCGGCTGGAGGCGTACATCGCCGAGTCGACCGAGATCAGCCCCTCCCGGCCGGTCCTCGTCGACCGCTTCCTCGACGACGCGGTCGAGATCGACGTCGACGCCCTCTACGACGGCGAGGAGCTCTACCTCGGCGGCGTCATGGAGCACATCGAGGAGGCCGGCATCCACTCCGGCGACTCGGCGTGCGCCCTGCCGCCCATCACCCTCGGCGGCTTCGACATCAAGCGGCTGCGCGCCTCCACGGAGGCCATCGCGCGCGGTGTCGGGGTACGCGGACTGATCAACATCCAGTTCGCGCTGTCCGGCGACATCCTCTACGTCCTCGAGGCCAACCCGCGCGCCTCCCGCACCGTGCCCTTCACCTCGAAGGCGACCGCGGTGCCGCTGGCCAAGGCCGCCGCGCGGATCTCGCTGGGCACCACCATCGCCGAGCTGCGCGCCGAGGGCCTGCTCCCGGCCACCGGCGACGGCGGCGAGCTGCCGCTGGACGCGCCGATCTCCGTCAAGGAGGCCGTGCTGCCGTGGACCCGCTTCCGGGACATCCACGGCCGGGGCGTCGACACGGTCCTCGGCCCGGAGATGCGCTCCACCGGCGAGGTCATGGGCATCGACAGCGTCTTCGGCACGGCGTACGCCAAGTCGCAGGCCGGCGCCTACGGCCCGCTGCCCACCAAGGGCCGCGCCTTCATCTCGGTCGCCAACCGGGACAAGCGCTCGATGATCTTCCCGGCGCGCGAGCTGGCGGCCCACGGCTTCGAGCTGCTCGCCACCTCCGGCACCGCCGAGGTCCTCAAGCGCAACGGCATCAACGCCACCGTGGTGCGCAAGCACTTCGAGGGCGCCGGCCCGAACGGCGAGAAGACCATCGTCCAGCTCATCCACGACGGCGAGGTCGACCTCATCGTCAACACCCCGTACGGCACCGGCGGCCGCCTCGACGGCTACGACATCCGCACGGCGGCGGTGGCCCGGTCCGTGCCCTGTCTGACCACGGTCCAGGCGCTCGCCGCCGCGGTCCAGGGCATCGACGCGCTCAACCGGGGCGACGTGAGCGTCCGCTCGCTCCAGGAACACGCGGAACACCTGACCGCGGCCCGCGAGGACTAGCAGCCCCCAGGGGGACACCGGAAACGGTGTCCCCCTCTCCATGAGGACACCATGTACAGGATTCTCTTCACCCTGCTCTTCTCACGAATGGACCCGGAGCAGGCCCACCACCTGGCCTTCCGCTGGATCCGCCGCGTCGCCCGCGTCCCGGTGCTGCGCACCTTCGTCGCCGCGGTGCTCGCCCCGCGGCACGAGGAACTGCGCACCGAGGCCCTCGGACTGCGTCTGCACAGCCCCTTCGGGCTGGCCGCCGGCTTCGACAAGAACGCCGTCGGCATCGACGGCCTGGCCATGCTCGGCTTCGACCACGTCGAGATCGGCACCGTCACCGGCGAGCCGCAGCCCGGCAACCCCAAGAAGCGGCTGTTCCGGCTGGTCCCCGACCGGGCGCTGATCAACCGCATGGGCTTCAACAACGACGGCTCGCTCGCCGTCGCCGCCCGCCTCGCCTCCCGCGAGCCGGTGTTCAGGACGGTCGTGGGCGTCAACATCGGCAAGACCAAGGTCGTCCCGGAGCCCGAGGCCGCCGCCGACTACGTGAAGTCCGCCGAGCGGCTCGCGCCCCACGCCGACTACCTGGTGGTCAACGTCTCCTCCCCGAACACCCCCGGACTGCGCAGCCTCCAGGCCGTGGACCAGCTCCGCCCGCTCCTCACCGCCGTGCGCGAGGCCGCCGACCGCGCGGTCCCGGCCCGCCGGGTGCCGCTGCTGGTGAAGATCGCCCCCGACCTGGCCGACGAGGACATCGACGCCGTCGCCGACCTCGCCGTGGAGCTGGGCCTGGACGGCATCATCGCCACCAACACCACCATCGCCCGCGAGGGACTCGGCCTGACCGCGGACCCGGCCCTCGTCCGGGAGACCGGCGGACTGTCCGGCGCGCCGCTCAAGGCCCGCTCGCTCGAGGTGCTGCGCCGCCTCTACGCGCGCGTGGGCGACCGCATCACCCTGGTCGGCGTCGGCGGCATCGAGAACGCCGAGGACGCCTGGCAGCGCATCCTGGCCGGCGCCACCCTGGTCCAGGGGTACAGCGCCTTCGTCTACCAGGGCCCCTTCTGGGCCCGCGCCATCCACAAGGGGCTCGCCGCGCGGCTGCGCACCAGTCCCTACGCCACGCTCGCCGACGCGGTGGGCGCCGACGTGAGGACGTCCGCATGACCGGTCTCGAACCCTTCGGCGCACGGCTGCGCCGCGCGATGGACGAGCGGGGGCCCCTGTGCGTGGGCATCGACCCGCACGCCTCCCTGCTCGCCGAGTGGGGCCTCGACGACGACGTGAACGGTCTGGAGCGGTTCAGCCGCACCGTCGTCGAGGCGGTGGCCGACCGGGTCGCCGTGCTCAAGCCGCAGAGCGCCTTCTTCGAGCGGTTCGGCTCACGCGGCGTCGCCGTCCTGGAGAAGACGGTGCGGGAGGCACGGGCGGCCGGGGCGCTGGTCGTCATGGACGCCAAACGCGGCGACATCGGCTCGACCATGGCCGCCTACGCGGAGGCGTTCCTGCGCCGGGACGCGCCGCTGTTCTCCGACGCGCTCACCGTGTCGCCGTACCTCGGCTACGGCTCGCTGGGCCCGGCCGTCGCGCTGGCCCGGGAGTCCGGCGCCGGGCTGTTCGTGCTGGCGCTGACCTCCAACCCGGAGGGCGGCGAGGTGCAGCACGCGGTGCGGGCCGACGGGCGCACGGTCGGGGCGACGATCCTCGGCCACCTGGCGCTGGAGAACGCGGGGGAGGAGCCGCTCGGCTCCTTCGGCGCGGTCGTCGGCGCCACCCTCGGCGACCTGTCCTCCTACGACCTCGGCATGGGCGGGCCGATCCTCGCGCCGGGCATCGGGGCGCAGGGGGCGGCGGCGGCGGACCTCCCGGCGGTGTTCGGGCGCGCGGTGCGCAACGTGGTGCCGAACGTCAGCCGCGGGGTGTTGCGCCACGGTCCCGACGCGGTCGCTCTGCGTGACGCCGCGGAGCGGTTCGCGGACGAGATCCGGGCCGCGGTGACGTCCGCCTGAGACGGCCCGCGAGGGGACTCCGTGGTCGTCGCACTGTGGATACACCCTCAAATTCGAGGAATTATGTCCAGAATGTCCGTCCTGACGGAGGCTGACCAGGACTTTTCCGCTGTTCTCGCTGACTCAGAGCGCTCTGGCCGCTAGTCTCCGACGAGTGGGGCTACCTCCCACGCCTTCCAGGCAGTGGGGGAGAAGGGGCACGTGTTGCTCGTGGCTCCCCAGGTGTGGGGCGACTAGGTTCCTCACCGGTCCGTATCCGACAGTTCGACATCCGAGGTGACGTAGGCGTGGCTCTTCCGCCCCTTACCCCTGAACAGCGCGCAGCCGCGCTCGAAAAGGCCGCCGCGGCTCGCCGGGAGCGGGCCGAGGTAAAGAATCGACTCAAGCACTCCGGCGCCTCCCTGCACGAGGTCATCAAGCAGGGCCAGGAGAACGACGTCATCGGCAAGATGAAGGTCTCCGCCCTGCTCGAGTCCCTGCCGGGCGTGGGCAAGGTCCGCGCCAAGCAGATCATGGAGCGTCTGGGAATCTCCGAGAGCCGCCGCGTGCGGGGTCTCGGTTCGAACCAGATCGCCTCCCTGGAGCGCGAGTTCGGCAGCACCGGCTCCTGAGTCATGGGCGGTCCGGGACGCCGGTCCCGGACACCCCGCGATTGCTGGAATAATCGCCGCATGGCTGCAACACCCCGGGGGGCGACCCCCGTACCCCCGGACGAACGTCCGCGGCTGACCGTGCTCTCCGGCCCCTCCGGGGTCGGCAAGAGCACGGTCGTCGCTCATATGCGCAAGGAACACCCCGAGGTCTGGCTCTCGGTGTCGGCGACGACCCGCAAGCCCCGCCCCGGTGAGCAGCACGGCGTCCACTACTTTTTCGTCACCGACGAGGAGATGGACAAGCTGATCGCCAACGGCGAGCTGCTGGAGTGGGCCGAGTTCGCGGGGAACCGCTACGGTACGCCCCGCGCGGCGGTGCTGGAGCACCTGGAGGCGGGTGTGCCCGTGCTCCTGGAGATCGACCTCCAGGGCGCGCGGCAGGTCCGCGCGTCCATGGCCGAGGCCCAGCTGGTGTTCCTGGCCCCTCCCTCCTGGGAGGAACTGGTGCGCCGGCTCACCGGCCGCGGCACCGAGTCGCCGGAGGTCGTCGAGCGCCGCCTGGAGGCCGCGAGGACCGAGCTCGCCGCCGAACCGGAGTTCGACACGACCCTGGTCAACACCTCCGTCCAGGAGGTCGCCCGCGAGCTGCTAGCCTTGATGAACGTCGTGTGACCGTGGGCGACTGTCCGCCGGTCGGAGCGACTGCATCTTTCCCATCCATCGGAAGGTAGAGCGTGTCCTCTTCCATCTCCGCGCCCGAGGGCATCATCAACCCGCCGATCGACGAGCTCCTCGAGGCCACGGACTCGAAGTACAGCCTCGTGATCTACGCGGCCAAGCGGGCCCGCCAGATCAACGCGTACTACTCGCAGCTCGGCGAAGGCCTGCTCGAGTACGTCGGTCCTCTCGTCGACACCCACGTCCACGAGAAGCCGCTCTCGATCGCCCTGCGCGAGATCAACGCGGGACTGCTGACCTCCGAGGCCGTCGACGGCCCCGCCCAGTGATCGGTCAGTACGTCGTACGATCAGCTCGCAGCTGACTTTTCCACAGGCCCGGCAGCACGTCTGCCGGGCCTGTGGTGTCTCATGGGTGATGGCAGCAGGTTTCCGAGGTCCGGGGAGAGACGGTGGACGAGCCGAAGGTCGTTCTGGGGGTCAGCGGCGGCATCGCCGCCTACAAGGCCTGCGAGCTGCTGAGGCGGCTCACGGAGTCGGGACACGACGTACGGGTCGTCCCCACGGCCTCCGCCCTGCACTTCGTCGGCGCCGCCACCTGGTCCGCCCTGTCCGGCAACCCGGTCTCCACCGAGGTCTGGGACGACGTCCACGAGGTGCCGCACGTCCGCATCGGACAGCACGCCGACCTGGTCGTCGTCGCACCCGCCACGGCCGACATGCTCGCCAAGGCCGCCCACGGCCTCGCCGACGACCTCCTCACCAACACCCTCCTCACCGCGCGCTGCCCGGTGGTCCTCGCCCCCGCCATGCACACCGAGATGTGGGAGCACCCGGCCACCCAGGAGAACGTGGCCACGCTGCGCGCCCGCGGCGCCGTCGTCATCGAGCCGGCCGTGGGCCGCCTCACCGGCGTCGACACCGGCAAGGGCCGGCTGCCCGACCCGGCCGAGATCTTCGAGGTCTGCCGCCGCGTCCTGGCCCGCGGCGCCGCCGCGCCCGACCTCGCCGGACGGCACGTCGTGGTGAGCGCCGGAGGCACCCGCGAGCCCCTCGACCCGGTCCGCTTCCTCGGCAACCGCTCCTCCGGCAAGCAGGGCTACGCCCTCGCCCGCACCGCCGCCGCCCGCGGCGCCCGCGTCACCCTGGTCGCCGCCAACACCGCGCTGCCCGACCCGGCCGGCGTGGACGTCGTGCGCGTCGGCACGGCCGTGGAACTGCGCGAGGCCGTCCTCGACGCCGCCGCCGCCGCCGACGCGGTGGTCATGGCCGCCGCCGTGGCCGACTTCCGCCCCGCCGTCTACGCGTCCGGGAAGATCAAGAAGAAGGACGGCACGGAGCCGGAGCCCATCACCCTGGTACGGAATCCGGACATTCTCGCCGAGGTCTCCGGAGACCGGGTGAGGACCGGACAGGTGATCGTGGGCTTCGCCGCGGAGACCGACGACGTGCTCGCCAACGGCCGCGCCAAGCTGAAGCGCAAGGGGTGCGACCTCCTCGTGGTGAACGAGGTGGGCGAGGCGAAGACCTTCGGCGCCGAGACCAACGAGGCCGTGGTGCTGGGTGCCGACGGCAGCGAGACGCCCGTCCCGCACGGGCCGAAGGAGGCCCTCGCCGACACCGTCTGGGACCTGGTGGCCGAACGTCTCGCATGAGTGGCTCATCCGGTCCCCGGCCACCCGGAACCCGGCCATCCGGGGCGTGGCGCCTCTGGCGAACCGCGCCCCGCACGGGGAGAATGCCCGTGCCGCAGGTCACAGCGCTCTCGCGAGGCGAGACGGGGCGACCGGTGGCGGCGCACGACCGATAAACTGTTCCACCGACGGCGTCGGGTGCAGCCCCCGCCGTTCGCCCATGATCAGCCAGCAGCCGCTGCAACCCCAGGGAGCATTGTGTCCCGTCGTCTGTTCACCTCGGAGTCCGTGACCGAGGGTCACCCCGACAAGATCGCTGACCAGATCAGCGACACCATTCTCGACGCGCTGCTGCGTGAGGACCCGTCCTCCCGGGTCGCCGTCGAGACCCTGATCACCACCGGTCTCGTGCACGTGGCCGGCGAGGTCACCACCAAGACGTACGCGGACATCGCGACGCTGGTGCGCAGCAAGGTCCTGGAGATCGGCTACGACTCCTCGAAGAAGGGCTTCGACGGCGCCTCCTGCGGCGTCTCCGTGTCGATCGGCGCGCAGTCCCCGGACATCGCCCAGGGCGTCGACACGGCGTACGAGACCCGGGTCGAGGGCGACGACGACGAGCTGGACCGGCAGGGCGCGGGCGACCAGGGCCTGATGTTCGGCTACGCGACGGACGAGACGCCGACGTACATGCCGCTGCCGATCTTCCTCGCCCACCGGCTCTCCAAGCGCCTGTCCGACGTGCGCAAGAACGGGACCATCCCCTACCTGCGCCCGGACGGCAAGACCCAGGTCACCATCGAGTACGACGGCGACAAGGCGGTCCGCCTGGACACCGTGGTCGTCTCCTCGCAGCACGCCTCCGACATCGACCTGGAGTCGCTGCTCGCCCCCGACATCCGCGAGTTCGTCGTGGAGCCGGAGCTGAAGGCGCTGCTCGACGACGGCATCAAGCTCGACACCGAGAACTACCGGCTGCTGGTGAACCCGACCGGACGCTTCGAGATCGGCGGCCCGATGGGTGACGCCGGCCTCACCGGCCGGAAGATCATCATCGACACCTACGGCGGCATGGCCCGCCACGGCGGCGGCGCCTTCTCCGGCAAGGACCCGTCCAAGGTGGACCGCTCGGCGGCGTACGCGATGCGCTGGGTCGCCAAGAACGTGGTGGCGGCCGGCCTGGCCGCGCGCTGCGAGGTGCAGGTCGCGTACGCGATCGGCAAGGCCGAGCCGGTGGGTCTGTTCGTGGAGACCTTCGGCACCGCCAAGGTCGACACCGAGAAGATCGAGCGGGCCATCGACGAAGTCTTCGACCTGCGCCCGGCCGCGATCATCCGCGACCTGGACCTGCTGCGTCCGATCTACGCCCAGACCGCCGCGTACGGCCACTTCGGCCGTGAGCTGCCGGACTTCACCTGGGAGCGGACGGACCGCGTGGACGCGCTGCGGAAGGCCGCGGGGCTGTAGTCCCGCCCGCTGTTCCGCCGCCCGAGGCCCGGTGCCCCTCGCCAGGAGGGGCACCGGGCCTCGGCGCGTCCGGGGGCTGTGCCGGCTCCCGACCGCGTTCGTCCGTGCGGCTGCCCAGCAGTGCGGGGCGCCGTCGCGTCCACCCGTGCCGTCGGGGGTCCCCAGGCCCTCGAGCAGGGGGGAGGCACGACGACCGCCCGCGACGGCGGAGGCGCCGGCGCCTGGGGTGCGGGGTCTCCGGGCGGGTCCGCCCGGCCGCCGGGGGCACGGTCGCCCGAGGGCGCCGACGTGCGCCCGGTCCGGGGCGGCCGGGGGGTGTTGTCAGTCGGGTTTGGAAGAATGCAGGCGTGAGCAGCGAGGACGGACAGGGGCACGGGGGTGCGCAGGGCGCGCCGCCCGAGCAGCTCGCGCTCATCCGGGAGAGCGTGCGGCAGGCCAAGACCCCCCGGGCCAAGCCGCGCACCTGGCGGGGCGCCGCCCTCGCCAAGGAGCTGCCCGTCGCCCGGGTCCTCGTCGACAAGGGCGTGCTCCATCTCGACCGCTGCTTCGACTACGCCGTGCCCGAGGAGCTGGACGCCGACGCCCAGCCCGGGGTCCGGGTGCGGGTGCGTTTCGGAGCCGGCCGGCACCGGGTGCGGGACGGGCGTCGCGAGGGCGGGGGGCTGATCGACGGGTTCCTGATCGAGCGCCTGGCCGAATCCGACTACTCGGGCCCGCTGGCCGCGCTGGCCCAGGTCGTCTCGCCCGAGCGGGTCCTGGACGAGGAGCTGCTCGGCCTCGCCCGCGCGGTCGCCGACCGGTACGCGGGCAGCCTCGCCGACGTCCTCCAGCTCGCCGTGCCGCCGCGCAACGCCCGCGCCGAGCGGCGCGCCTCGCCGGAACCGCTGCCCCCGCCCCCGGCTCCGGCGGCCGGGTCCTGGGAGCGGTACGAGCAGGGCCCGGCCTTCCTGGAGTCCCTGGCCTCGGGCGGCAGCCCGCGCGCGGTGTGGAGCGCCCTGCCCGGCCCGCTGTGGTGCGAGGAGATCGCCCGCGCGGTCGCGGCGACCCTGTCCTCGGGGCGCGGCGCGCTGGTCGTCCTGCCGGACGGGCGGGCCGTGGCCCGGCTCGACGCCGCCCTCACCGGACTGCTCGGGGAGGGCCGGCACGCGGTGCTCACCGCCGACGCCGGACCGGAGAAGCGCTACGCCCAGTGGCTCGCCGTGCGGCGGGGCTCGGTGCGGGCGGTGATCGGAACGCGGGCGGCGATGTTCGCGCCGGTGCGCGACCTCGGGCTGGTCGCCGTGTGGGACGACGGCGACGACAACCACAGCGAGCAGCACGCCCCGCAGCCGCACGCCCGGGAGGTGCTGCTGCTGCGGGCCGCGCAGGACCGGTGCGGCTTCCTGCTGGGCGGGTGGAGCTGCACCGTGGAGGCCGCTCAGCTCGTCGACACCGGCTGGGCGCGGCCGTTGCAGGCCGCGCGGGAGCGGGTGCGGGCCGCGGCGCCGCTGGTGCGGACCGTGGGCGACCAGGACCTCGCGCGGGACGAGGCCGCCCGCGCCGCCCGCCTGCCCACGCTCGCCTGGCAGACGGTCCGGGAGGGCCTGCGGCACGGGCCGGTGCTGGTCCAGGTGCCCCGGCGCGGTTACGTCCCGCGGATGGCGTGCGCGACCTGCCGGGCGCCGGCGCGGTGCCGCCACTGCTCCGGACCGCTGGAGGCGCAGGGCTCGGACGACCTGCGCTGCGGGTGGTGCGGGCGCACGGAGAGCGGCTGGCACTGTCCCGAGTGCGGCGGTTCCCGGCTGCGGGCACAGGTGGTGGGAGCGCGGCGGACGGCCGAGGAACTGGGGCGGGCCTTCCCCGCGGTCCCGGTGCGCACGTCGGGGCGTGAGCACGTCCTGGACACGGTGCCGGGCGCGCCCGCCGTGGTGGTGAGCACGCCGGGCGCGGAGCCGGTCGCCGAGGGCGGGTACGCGGCGGCGGTACTGCTGGACGGGTGGGCCATGCTGAGCCGCCCCGACCTGCGGGCCGGGGAGGACGCGCTGCGGCGGTGGATGGGCGCGGCGTCGCTGGTCCGTCCGCAGTCGGCCGGCGGCACGGTGGTCGTGGTCGCCGAACCGACCCTGCGGCCGGTGCAGGCGCTGGTGCGCTGGGACCCGGCGGGCCACGCGGTGCGGGAACTGGCCGAGCGGGGCGAGCTGGGATTCCCGCCGGTGTCGCGGATGGCGGCGGTGTCGGGGCCGGGGGAGGCGGTGGCCGAGTTCCTCCGGGCGGTCCACCTGCCGCCTCAGGCGGAGGTGCTGGGTCCGGTGCCGATGCCGGTCACCCCGGCGGGCCGTCCCCGTCGCCCGGGCGCGCCCCCGTCCGGCGAGCGGTGGGACCGCGCCCTGGTCCGCGTGCCCCCGGGCAACGGCGCGGCCCTCGCGGGTGCGTTGAAGGCCGCGCAGGCGGCGCGGACGGCACGGGGCGGGAGCACGCCTGTGTGGGTGCGGATCGATCCGCCGGACATCGGATAGGGGTCCGTTCCCCTTTCGAGGGGCGGGCGGGCCGATCAGGTCCGGGTGGACCGCCGCACGGGCGGGGCAGGCCGTGTGCCGCGAGGGCATGCCCGTGGCTGCGGGCAGATCGCGCCCTGGGCGGGCAGACGGCCGTGGGGCGCGTGCGTGGCGCTGTGCTGGGGCGCCGAGGGCCGCGGGCGCATGTCGGGGGCGTTGTCGAAGCGGGAGGGACGCAGGGCGGGTGCGTGCTCGGCGCGCTGAGGGGGCTCGACGGCCGCGGCACGGGCGTCGAGGGCTGCCGGCGCACGCCGGGGAGTGACTCGAGCGGGACGCCCGCGGGACGGGGTGCGTGTCCGGCGCGCGCTGAGGGAGTCCGGCGGCCGTGGCACGCGGCCCGCTCCGCGAGCGGCGCTGCCGACTTCCGCTCGGCGAGCGCGCCATGAGCCCCGTGCGGTCAAGACGGGGCGTGCCCCGGAAAAGGGCGCGCCCTCCCGGGACGGCGGCCGGGAGGGCGGAGGGCGTCAGCCGTTGCGCGGGGCCGGGAACGCCGTGGGGCGGGGGTCGTCGCGGAGGGACGGGCTGCCCGCGGTGGGCTGGGTCGGCATGGCGCGGGCCGCCTGCACGGTGGGCACCGTGGTGACACCGGAACCGACGTTGACCGTGCGGGGGCCCGACGACTCCGTGGTCCGCTCGGTCTCGGCGGAGGCCGCCGCCTGCGCGGCCGCCCGGCGGGCGCCGTACCGGCGGTGCACCGCCTGCTTGGTGACCCCGAGCGCGGAGCCCACCGCGTCCCACGAGAAGCCCAGGGAGCGGTCGAAGTCCACGGCGGCCGTGACCAGGGTCTCGACGCTGTCCCGCAGTTCCTGCGCGAGGCGGACGGTCGGGGCGGGGGCGCGTCCGTAGACGACGAAGCCCGTGGAGGGGCCGGAGCGGCGCGGGCGGTAGACGTTGCCGAGCTGGGCGGTGAGCGTGCGCAGTGCGTCCACCTGCCGGCGGACCCGCTCGATGTCCCGCACCAGCAAGTGCAGGCTGGCCCGAGCCTGGGCGTCGTGGGTTGCGTGGTCGGCCATGAACAAGCCTCTCGAACCGGCGTTGAAAGGGATGGACCCTGTCGGGGCCCGTGGTCAACTCTTTCTTGACCAACGCCGATCCGGTCCCCCGGTCACGGGCTGGGGCGCGGCGGCATATGCGTACGCCCCTGCGGGGGCCGCCCCGGACGGCGGGGCCGCCTGCTCGGAACGTTCCTGCACGGCACGGCAGGTGTCCCGGACGCGACACCCTGTCCCTGCGGCCGCGGCGGAGGGCCGCCCCATAGACTGGTGCGTCGCCCGAACCGTCCCCGCCCGAGAGGCCCTCCGCACCCCATGAGGCTCGTCTTCGCCGGTACCCCCGAGGTCGCCGTTCCCGCACTGGACGCTCTTCTCTCCTCCGGGCGGCACGAGGTCGCCGCCGTCGTCACGCGGCCCGACGCGCCCGCCGGACGCGGCCGCCGGCTGGTCGCCTCGCCGGTCGCCGAGCGGGCGGAGGAGGCCGGCATCGAGGTGCTGAAGCCGGGCAGGCCGAAGGACCCCGACTTCCTCGAGCGGCTCCGGCGGATCGCCCCCGACTGCTGCCCCGTCGTCGCCTACGGCGCCCTGCTGCCCCGCGTCGCCCTCGACATCCCCGCCCACGGCTGGGTCAACCTGCACTTCTCGCTGCTGCCCGCCTGGCGCGGCGCCGCGCCCGTGCAGCACGCCATCATGGCGGGCGACGAGATCACCGGCGCCAGCACCTTCCTCATCGAGGAGGGGCTGGACTCCGGGCCCGTCTACGGCACCGTCACCGAGGAGATCCGCCCCACCGACACCAGCGGCGATCTGCTCACCCGGCTGGCCTTCGCCGGCTCCGGACTGCTCGCGGCGACGATGGACGGCATCGAGGACGGCACGCTGAAGGCCGTGCCGCAGCCCGCCGACGGCGTCAGCCTGGCACCCAAGGTCAACGTCGAGGACGCGCGCGTGGACTGGCGGGCCCCGGCGCTGCGCGTCGACCGGGTGGTGCGCGGCTGCACGCCCGCGCCCGGAGCCTGGACCACCTTCCGCGGTGAGCGGCTGAAGATCGTCCAGGCCACGCCCGTACCGGACCGTGCCGACCTGGCGCCCGGCCGGCTGTCCGCCGGGAAGAACAACGTGTACGTCGGGACCGGTTCGTACGCCGTGGAGCTGCTGTGGGTGCAGGCCCAGGGCAAGAAGCCGATGCGCGCCGCGGACTGGGCGCGCGGGGTGCGGATCGCGGCCGGGGAGACCCTCGGCGACTGACGCCCCCGGCTCCCGCCCTGCGTACGCCGTAGGCTGGAGCGCGCACGCCCACCCACATCCGGAGCACCTTTTTCGTGAGCGACCAGCCCCGTCGGCCCCGCAGGCCCGCCAAGCCCTACCGCCGTCCCCAGAAGGACCCCGTCCGCATCCTCGCCTTCGAGGCGCTGCGGGCCGTGGACGAGCGCGACGCGTACGCCAACCTCGTCCTGCCCCCGCTGCTGCGCAAGGCGCGCGAGAACGAGGGACCGGAGAAGTTCGACGCGCGGGACGCGGCACTGGCCACCGAGCTGGTGTACGGCACCCTGCGCCGCCAGGGCACGTACGACGCCGTCATCGCGGCCTGCGTCGACCGGCCGCTGCGCGAGGTGGACCCGCCGGTGCTGGACGTGCTGAGCCTCGGCGCGCACCAGCTCCTCGGCACGCGGATCCCGACGCACGCCGCCGTGTCCGCCACCGTGGAACTGGCCCGGGTGATGCTCGGCGACGGGCGCGCCAAGTTCGTCAACGCCGTGCTGCGCAAGATCGCCCAGGACGACCTGGACGGCTGGATCGAGCGGGTCGCGCCGCCGTACGACGAGGACCCCGAGGACCATCTCGCCGTCGTGCACTCCCACCCGCGTTGGGTGGTCTCCGCGCTGTGGGACTCCCTCGGCGGCGGACGCGCCGGCGTCGAGGAACTGCTGCGCGCCGACAACGAGCGGCCCGAGGTGACGCTGGTCGCCCGTCCCGGTCGGGCCACCACCGAGGAGCTGCTGGCCGAGGAGGCCGCCGTCCCCGGCCGCTGGTCCCCGTACGCGGTGCGGCTCACCGAGGGCGGGGAGCCCGGCGCGGTCCCGGCGGTCGCCGAGGGGCGGGCCGGGGTCCAGGACGAGGGCAGCCAGCTGGTGGCGCTCGCGCTCGCGGCGGCGCCCGTCGAGGGGCCGGACCGGCGGTGGCTGGACGCGTGCGCGGGGCCCGGCGGCAAGGCCGCGCTGCTCGGCGCGCTCGCCGCCGAGCGCGGGGCCGTGCTGCTCGCCTCCGAGAAGCAGCCGCACCGGGCGGGGCTGGTCGCCAGGGCGCTGGCCGGGAACCCCGGCCCGTACCAGGTGGTCGCCGCCGACGGGACGCGTCCGCCGTGGCGGCCCGGCAGCTTCGACCGGGTGCTGGTCGACGTGCCGTGCACCGGTCTCGGCGCCCTGCGCCGGCGGCCCGAGGCCCGGTGGCGGCGCCGCCCGGAGGATCTGAACGGCTTCGCGCCCCTCCAGCGCGGGCTGCTGCGGACCGCCCTGGAGTCCGTGCGGGTCGGCGGCGTCGTCGGCTACGCGACCTGCTCACCGCACCTCGCGGAGACGCGCGCCGTGGTGGCGGACCTCCTCGGGCAGTTCCCGGACACCGAGCTGATCGACGCCCGCCCGCTCCTCCCCGACGTCCCCGACCTCGGTGACGGCCCCGACATCCAACTCTGGCCCCACCTGCACGGCACCGACGCGATGTACCTCGCCTTGATCCGCCGCACGGCCTGACCCCGGGACAGCGGGCGCCCTCGGCCCGCCCGCGACGGAAGGCTCCCGCGCGGAGCGGTGTCAGCGGGGCGGGGACCGGCGGGTCCCGGGTGCCGTCGTGCCGGGGCCGCCCGCCACGGGACCCCCGCGTCCGTGTCCTCGCCCCCCCGCCGACGGGGACGGCCGCCGGGCTCGCGGCGCCGTGGGCGACGGCTCCGGGCGGGTCCGGGCAGGACCGGCCAACGCGGGGCGGCGGCGCGGATCTTCGTGTCCTCGTCCCCGCCGACCAGTCCCCGGACGCGTCGCACCGCCGCGCGGCGCAGCGCATACGCTTGGGGCATGGCCCCGCAGATCAGTCCCAGCATCCTGTCCGCCGACTTCGCCCGGCTCGCCGAGGAGGCGAAGGCCGTGGAGGGAGCCGACTGGCTCCACGTCGACGTGATGGACAACCACTTCGTGCCGAACCTGACGCTCGGCGTGCCGGTCGTGGAGTCGCTCGCCCGTGCCACGGACACGCCGCTGGACTGTCATCTGATGATCGAGGCGCCCGACCGCTGGGCGCCGCAGTACGTGGAGGCGGGGGCGGGCTCCGTCACCTTCCACGTGGAGGCGGCCACCGCGCCCGTCCGGCTCGCCCGGGAGATCCGCGCCAAGGGCGCCCGCGCCTCGATGGCGCTGCGGCCGGCGACGCCGGTCGAGCCGTACGAGGATCTGCTGCCCGAGCTGGACATGCTGCTGATCATGACGGTTGAACCGGGCTTCGGCGGGCAGGCGTTCCTCGACATCATGCTGCCGAAGATCCGCCGCACCCGTGAGCTGATCAGCAAGCACGGTCTGGAGCTGTGGCTGCAGGTCGACGGCGGTGTGTCGGCCTCGACCATCGAGCAGTGCGCCGACGCCGGCGCGGACGTCTTCGTCGCGGGTTCCGCCGTGTACGGCGCGGCGGACCCGGCCGAGGCGGTCCGTGCCCTGCGCAGGCAGGCGGAGGCGGCGACGGCCAAGGCGTCGTGGCCGTCTGACCACTGAGCGTCATGTACGTGAACGGCGGGCAGCAGGGCTGATCGACAGCGCCGGATCTGCAAGGATGAACGGCGAGTCCAGAGCGTGAACAGCAGTGAGGAGATCGCCGTGTCGGGTATGTCGGCGGGCCGGTCAGCCATGCGGATGGGACCCGCTGAGCTGGTGCAGGCGGCGGCCATGGCCCGCCGCTTCTACCTCGAGGGAAAGTCCAAGATCCAGATCGCCGAGGAGTTCGGCGTCAGCCGCTTCAAGGTGGCCAGGGTCCTGGAGACCGCCCTCGAGCGGGATCTGGTACGCATCGAGATCCGCGTACCCGCCGAGCTGGACGCCGAGCGCTCGGACGCGCTCCGCGCCCGCTACGGCCTGCGGCACGCCGTCGTGGTCGAGTCCCCGGCCGAGGCCGAGGAGACGCCCGACCCCGAGAACCTGGGAGAGGTGGCCGCCGACCTGCTCGGCGAGCTGGTCAACGAAGGGGACGTGCTGGGCCTCGCCTGGGGGCGTTCCACCATCCACATGGCGGCGGCCCTGGACCGGCTGCCGCCCTGCACGGTCGTCCAGCTGACCGGCGTGTACGACGCGGGCACGGCGGAACGCGGCTCGGTCGAGGCCGTGCGCCGCGCCGCGCAGGTGTCGGGCGGCGACGCCCACCCCATCTACGCGCCGATGCTGCTGCCGGACGCCGCCACCGCGGAGGCGCTGCGCCACCAGACGGGCATCGCGCGGGCCTTCGAGTACTTCGACAAGGTCACCGTCGCCTGTGTGTCCATCGGCTCCTGGGAGCCGGGCATCTCCACGGTGCACGACATGCTCAGCGACGAGGAGCGGGCGCACTACGCCTCCCTCGGCGTCGCCGCCGAGATGTCCGCGCACCTCTTCGACGCCGAGGGCCGCCGGATCGGCCGCGACCTGGGCGAGCGGTGCATCACTGTCAAGACCGACCAGCTGCGCAGGGTGCCCGAGGTCGTCGCCATCGCCGGCGGACAGCGCAAGGGGCCGGCGATCGACGCGGTGCTGCGCTCCGGCCTCGTCACCAGTCTGGTGACCGACACCTCGGCCGCCGACTACCTGATGACCGCCGGACCCGCCCCGCGCTCCGCCCTCAACCGCGCGGACCCCGACGGCCCCTGACGGCGCGTGGGACCGGGAGGGGACCGGCGGCGTCGGCCGCATGCTGCCGTGAAGGGCCCTCCTCCCGCCTCCCGTGGCCTGCCCGCTGCTCGCCCTGCCGACGGGCCGCTCGACCGCCGGTGACGAGGGCGGGGCGCCGGCGTGGGCCGGGGAACTGTCCACCGTGCAGGCGTCCGGCCTGCCCGCCGGGACCCGGCGCACCCTGGAACTCACCGACGAGGGCGGCCCCTTCCCGTACGAGCGGGACGGCGCCCTGCTCTGCGGCTTCGAGGGGGGCTGCCGCCCCGGCACGACCGCGGCCCCTCCCACGAGTGCACGGTGCCCGCGCCCGGCTCCGACGACCGGGACGCCCGGAGTGTCGTCACCGGCGGGAACGACGGGACGTCCTGCACCGACGTCCACCACGCGACGTTCACGGCGGTACGGGGACGCCCCGCGACCCCACCGCCCGGCTCGTCGTCCCCCTCGACCCCGACGGAGTGACCGGCAAGGCGGGCCCGACGGACCGCCGCGCCCGCGCGCTCGGCCCGCCCGGCCGGTTCGGGCGCGACGGGGACGCCCTCGCGGACTCCCTCGCCGGCCGCCCCGCCCGGCCCGGAGCCCGCGGCCGAGCGCGGGCTGCTGCCCGCCGTCCGCGGCCGGCGGGCCCACACGGACGCCCCCCCCCCCCGGGAACGGGCGACCGTCCAGGAGGTGTTCGCCGAGGCCGTGGAACGCGCCCCGTCGCTCACCGTGGCGCTCGCCCTTGGAGGATCCGCCGAGCATCTCCCCGACCGGGCTGGACGATCCGACCGGGACCGGCGTCACGGTCACCGTGGGAGAATGAAGTACGTGCTCTTCCCCCTGGCTGACCTGTCCGGGGGCCGCCTCTGATCGACTGGGATGTGCAGCACGTGCGTTTCCTCAACGACATCCAGCCCCCGTACGACCTGACGTACGACGACGTCTTCATGGTGCCGAGCCGCTCCGCGGTCGGCTCGCGGCAGGGTGTCGACCTCAGCTCGCCCGACGGCACCGGCACCACCATCCCGCTCGTCGTCGCCAACATGACCGCCATCGCCGGCCGTCGCATGGCCGAGACGGTCGCCCGGCGCGGCGGACTGGTCGTCATCCCGCAGGACATCCCGATCGAGGTCGTCGCCGAGGTCGTCTCCTGGGTGAAGGACCGCCACCTGGTGCTGGACACCCCGATCGTGCTGGCCCCGCACCAGACCGTCGCCGACGCGCTGTCCCTGCTGCCCAAGCGGGCGCACAACGCGGGCGTGGTCGTCGACGAGGAGCACCGGCCGGTCGGCGTGGTCACCGACACCGACCTGACCGGCGTGGACCGCTTCACCCAGCTCGACGAGGTCATGTCCAAGGACCTGATCCTCCTCGACGCCGACAGGGACCCGCGCGAGGCCTTCCACACCCTCGACGGCGCCAACCGCCGCTACGCGCCCGCCGTGGACCGCGACGGCCGCCTCGCGGGCATCCTCACCCGCAAGGGCGCCTTGCGCGCCACCCTGTACACGCCGGCCACCGACGACCGGGGGCGGCTGCGCATCGCCGCCGCCGTCGGGATCAACGGCGACGTGGCCGGCAAGGCCAAACAGCTCCTGGAGGCGGGCGTCGACACCCTCGTCATCGACACCGCGCACGGCCACCAGGAGTCGATGATCAACGCCGTGCGGCTGGTGCGCGGGCTCGACCCGCAGGTCCCGGTCGTCGCCGGCAACATCGTCTCCGCCGAGGGCGTCCGCGACCTCGTCGAGGCCGGCGCGGACATCGTCAAGGTCGGTGTCGGCCCCGGCGCCATGTGCACCACCCGGATGATGACCGGCGTCGGCCGGCCGCAGTTCTCCGCCGTGCTGGAGTGCGCCGCCGAGGCGAAGAAGTACGGCAAGCACGTCTGGGCCGACGGCGGTGTCCGCCATCCGCGCGACGTGGCCATGGCCCTCGCGGCCGGCGCGTCGAACGTGATGATCGGCTCGTGGTTCGCCGGTACCCACGAGTCCCCGGGCGACCTCCAGCACGACGCGAACGGCCGCCCCTACAAGGAGTCCTTCGGCATGGCGTCCGCCCGTGCCGTGCGCAACCGCACCTCTGAGGAGTCCGCCTACGACCGCGCCCGCAAGGCGCTGTTCGAGGAGGGCATCTCCACCTCCCGCATGTTCCTCGACCCGGAGCGCCCCGGCGTCGAGGACCTGATCGACTCGATCGTCGCGGGCGTCCGCTCCTCCTGCACCTACGCCGGCGCCGCCACGCTGGAGGAGTTCGCCGAGAAGGCCGTCGTCGGCGTCCAGAGCGCGGCCGGCTACGCGGAGGGCAAGCCGCTGCACGCCAGCTGGAACTGACCCACCCGGTGAGGCGGGTGTGGAACGGGCCACACGGCCGGCGCAACGAACATCCGCCTCACCTCGAGGAACGCAATGATCGTGCGGTGGTGCGCAAGGTTGCTGCATTTCAGCAGCAACGACAAACCTCGTAGTGTTACGCGCTGTACGTGTGCGGCGGGGACCCCGCTCGACGGGTCCCGGCTGTCGCGGGGCGCCGTCGGTCCCCGGCCGCGGAAGACCGGCAGCGATCAAGGAGTCAGCGCGTGCTCGACCATGGCGCACCCCCGCACAACGGCGGCCCCGCCGCCCCGCAGCTCCAGGGCACGGGCATGCGTCTGATGCGCCGCAAGCCCGTGGAACGCCTGGTCGCCGAGGGTGGCCAGGGTGAGGGCGGCACCCTGCGCCGCTCCCTCGGACTGTGGCAGCTGACCATGATCAGCATCGGCGCCACCCTCGGCACGGGCATCTTCGTCGTCCTCGGCGAGGCCGTGCCGAAGGCCGGGCCCGCGGTCACGCTGTCCTTCGTCATCGCCGGTCTGACGGCCCTCTTCTCCGCTCTCTCCTACGCGGAGCTGGCCGGCACCATCCCGGTCTCCGGCTCCTCCTACTCGTATGCGTACGCAACGATGGGTGAACTGATCGCCTGGGTCTGCGGCTGGTGCCTGATGCTGGAGTACGGCGTCTCGGTGGCCGCCGTCGCCGTCGGCTGGGGCGAGTACCTCAACGAACTCCTCGACGGCACCATCGGCGTCACCCTGCCCGCCGCGCTCTCCGCCCCGCCCGGCGACGGCGGCGTCTTCAACCTGCCGGCGCTGATCGTCGTGCTGCTGGCCATGGCGTTCCTGCTGGGCGGCGCCCGCGAGTCCGCCCGCGCCAACACCGTGATGGTCGTCGTCAAGATGGGCGCCCTGGTGCTGTTCTGCGCCATCGGCGTCCAGGGCTTCCGCTCCGGCAACTACGAGAACTTCATGCCGCTCGGCATGGCCGGCGTCAGCGCCGCCGGAGCCACCCTGTTCTTCTCCTACATCGGCTTCGACGCCGCCTCCACCGCCGGCGAGGAGGCGAAGAACGCCCAGCGCGACCTGCCCCGCGCCATCCTGCTGTCCCTCGCCATCATCACCGCGCTGTACGTCCTGGTCGCCGCCGTCGCCGTGGGCGCCAAGCCGTGGCGGCAGTTCACCGACTCCGAGGCCGCCCTCGCCCAGATCATGCGCGAGGTCACCGGCCAGAGCTTCTGGGGCACCCTGCTGGCGTTCTGCGCCGTCATCGCCATCGCCAGCGTCGTGCTCACCGTGCTCTACGGCCAGACCCGCATCCTGTTCGCCATGTCCCGCGACGGGCTGGTGCCCAAGGTGTTCGCCAGGGTCAGCCCGCGCACCGGCACCCCCCGCGCCAACACCCTGATCGTCTCCCTGTTCTGCGGTGTGCTCGCCGCCGCCGTCCCGCTCGGCCAGCTCGCCGACGCCACCAGCATCGGCACCCTCTTCGCCTTCGCGCTGGTCAACGTCGCCGTGGTGGTGCTGCGCCGCAGCCGCCCCGACATGCCGCGCTCCTTCCGGGTCCCGCTGTCCCCGCTGCTGCCCGCCCTCGGCTTCGGCTTCTGCCTGTGGATGATGGGCAGCCTGTCCACCGTCACCTGGATCGTCTTCGGTGTCTGGATGGCCGTCGGGCTCGTGTTCTACTTCCTCTACGGCTACCGCCGCTCCCGGCTCGCCGCCCCCGCCACACCAGAAGCGAAGTGAACCACCCGCAGTGCTGAACGATCTCGACGAACGCATCGTGCACGCCCTCGCCGAGGACGCCCGCCGCTCCTTCGCGGACATCGGCCAGCTCGTCGGCCTCTCCGCGCCCGCCGTCAAACGGCGCGTGGACCGGCTGCGCGCGACCGGGGCCATCACCGGATTCACCGTACGGGTGGACCCCGCCGCCCTGGGCTGGGAGACGGAGGGGTTCGTCGAGATCTACTGCCGCAGCAACACGTCCCCGGAGACCATCCAGCGGGGTCTGGAGCGGTACCAGGAGGTCGTCGCCGCCTCCACCGTGACCGGGGACGCGGACGCCGTCGCCCAGGTCTTCGCCTCCGACATGCGGCACTTCGAACGGGTGCTGGAGCGCATCGCCGGTGAGCCGTTCGTCGAGCGGACCAAGTCCGTGCTGGTGCTGTCGCCGCTGCTGCGCCGGTTCTCGTCCGGCTCGCCCGGGTGAGGGGCGCCGTACCGGCGTGACCCGGGCCCGTGCGGCGGCCCTCCGGCGCCGGCTCCGCGACCGGTGAGCCCGAGGGGCCGGATCCTGGAAAGCGATGGTGCCGCCGACGGGCGGAGGACTACCCTCGGGAGCATGACCTGGCGACATTGATTCACGCGTAGTGCCTCCCGAGGGCCGCCGCGGACGCCGTTCGACCTCAGCGTCCGGTGTCCGAACCGCCCTTCCGGGAAGGCCTCATGACTCTCACGCCCACGCGTGTCGGCGACGTGCGCGTGCGTCGGCTGACGACCACGCTGTACGGCTACTCGTTCCTCGAGGAATTCGTTCTGCTGTACCCGGTGTACGCGCTGCTGTTCAGCGACGCCGGGCTGTCCGTGTGGCAGATCTCGTCCCTGTTCGCCCTGTGGTCCGTCACGGCCGTGCTGCTGGAGGTTCCGTCCGGGGCGTGGGCCGACGCGGTCTCGCGGCGCCTGCTGCTGTGGGCCGGTCCGCTGCTGACGGGTGCCGGGTTCGCCCTGTGGGTGCTCGTGCCGTCGTACGCCGCCTTCGCGGTGGGGTTCGTGCTGTGGGGGATCGGCGGGGCGCTGAGCTCCGGGGCGCTGGAGGCGCTCGTCTACGACGAACTGGAGCAGGCCGGTGCCGCGGACCGGTTCGCCCGGGTGCTGGGGCGGGCGCGGGCGGCGGGGCTGGTCGCCGTGATGGCGGCGATGGGGCTGGCCGGGCCGGTGCTGGCGTGGGGCGGACATGCCGCTGTGGGGGCGGCGAGTGTGCTGGTGTGCCTGCTGACCTCGGTCACCGCGTTGCGCTTCCCCGAGCATCGGGTGGCGGGGGCTGTGCGGCGGGGGTGGGCCGCGACCCTGCGGGCCGGGCTGGGCGAGGCTCGGCGTGACCGGTCCGTGCGGGGCGCTCTGCTGCTGGTGCCGGCGGTGGCGGCGGTGTGGGGCGCGTTGGACGAGTACACGCCGCTGCTGGTGCGGGAGACGGGGGTCGCGGACACGACGGTGCCTGGGCTGTTGCTGGTGATCTGGGGCGGTGCGACCGCGGGGAGCCTGCTGGCGGGGGAGGGGGAGCGGTTCGGTACGACCGGGCTGGCGCTGCTGCTGGGCGGGGGCGGGATCGCCCTGGCGGTGGGGACCGTGGCCGGGACCGTGCCGGGGCTGCTGCTGGTCGCTGTCGCGTTCGGCGCGTTCCAGGCGGCGACGGTGCTGGCCGAGGCACGCCTGCAGCACCGGATCGAGGACACGGGGCGGGCGACGCTGACGTCGGTCGCCGGCCTGGGGACGGAGCTGGTGACGGTGGCGGTCTTCGCGGGGTACGCGACGGTCGCCTCGGGCCACGCCCACAGCACGGCGTTCGCGGTGTCGGCGGTGCCGTACGTGGTGCTGGCGGTGGGGCTGGTCGCGGTGCGGAGGCGGCGGGCGGCGTAGCGCTCCGCGGACCCGCGTGCCTCCCCCGTCGCCCCCGGGAGCCACCCCGGGGGCGACGGGGGAGGGCGAGCGTGACGCCGCCCCGTGAGCGTCGGGCCGCGCGAACACCCCGGCCGCACCGGCACCCCGCGCAACGAATCGCCGCGAACGGCGGTTCACACGCAACGACCGGCGCACCGGTGCGCAACAGCTCCTCCTTGTCCGGCGGAGCCACGCGACCGTACCTTCATGGGTGACCCCCAGCCCCCCGCCTTCCCGGTGAGGATCCCGCATGCGCACCGCCCTGTTCCAGAGCTCCGGCCACCCCGGCTCCGTGGCCGAGAACCTCAAGGCTCTCGACGACGCGGCCGCCCGCGCCGCGGCCGCGGGCGCCACGCTGCTCGTGACCTCCGAGCTGTTCCTCACGGGATACGCCATCGGCGACGACCTGGGCCGCCTCGCCGAGCCCGCCGACGGCGACGCGGCCGACGCGGTCGCCGAGACCGCCGGCCGTCACGGCCTCGCCGTCGCCTACGGCTACCCCGAGCGCGCCGGCGGCACGGTGTACAACTCCGTCCAGCTCGTCGCCCCCGACGGCACCCGTCTCGCGAACTACCGCAAGACCCACCTCTACGGCTGCTTCGAGCACGACCACTTCACCCCGGGCGTGGACACGGTCGTGCAGGCCGAGCTGAACGGCCTCACCGTCGGCCTGGTGATCTGCTACGACGTGGAGTTCCCGGAGAACGTCCGCGCCCACGCCCTCGCCGGCACCGACCTGCTGCTGGCGCCCACGGCCCTGCTGCACCCGTACCAGTTCGTCGCCGAGTCCGTGGTGCCCGTGCGGGCCTTCGAGAGCCAGCTGTACATCGCGTACGTCAACCGGGCCGGCCGGGAAGGCGCGTTCGAGTTCGTGGGGCTGTCCGCGCTGGCCGGGCCCGACGGGCTCGTCCGCGCCCGCGCCGGCCGCGGCGAGGAACTGCTCCTCGCCGATGCCGACCCGGTGCTTCTCGCCGCGTCCCGCGAGGACAACCCGTATCTGCGGGACCGCCGGCCCGGTCTCTACCGGTCCCTCGTCTGATCCGCTCTTCCGGTTCCACCACTGCAAGGAGTCCGTACCCCATGACGTCCACGGTGCCCAACGCCGTCGAGCACGCCGACGAGCAGCAGCCGCCGATCACCATGTTCGGCCCGGACTTCCCGTACGCGTACGACGACTTCCTGGCCCACCCCGCCGGGATCGGGCAGGTGCCGGCGACCGAGCACGGCACCGAGGTCGCCGTGATCGGCGGTGGGCTGTCCGGGATCGTCGCCGCGTACGAGCTGATGAAGATGGGGCTCAAGCCGGTCGTGTACGAGGCCGACCGGATCGGCGGGCGCCTGCGGACCGTCGGCTTCGAGGGGTGTGACGCGTCGCTCACGGCGGAGATGGGCGCCATGCGTTTCCCGCCGTCGTCCACGGCGCTGCAGCACTACATCGACCTCGTGGGTCTTCAGACCCGGCCGTTCCCCAATCCGCTGGCCGAGGCGACCCCTTCGACCGTGGTGGATCTGAAGGGCGAGTCGCACTACGCCGAGACGATGGACGATCTGCCGCAGGTCTACCGGGACGTCGCCGACGCCTGGGCGCGGTGCCTGGAGGAGGGGGCCCACTTCTCCGACATGAACCGGGCCCTGCGCGAGCGGGACGTGCCGCGGATCCGGGAGATCTGGTCGCGGCTGGTGGAGAAGCTCGACAACCAGACGTTCTACGGCTTCCTCTGTGAGTCGGAGGCCTTCTCGTCCTTCCGGCACCGGGAGATCTTCGGACAGGTCGGGTTCGGCACCGGGGGGTGGGACACCGACTTCCCGAATTCGATCCTGGAGATCCTGCGGGTCGTCTACACCGAGGCCGACGACCACCACCGGGGGATCGTGGGCGGATCGCAGCAGCTGCCGCTCAGGCTGTGGGAGCGGGAGCCGGAGAAGATCGTCCACTGGCCGTACGGAACCTCGCTGAAGTCCCTGCACGTGGACGGGGAGCCGCGTCCTGCCGTCACGCGGCTCGGACGGACCGCCGGCAACCGGATCACCGTGACCGACGCGCGCGGCGACATCCGTACGTACCGGGCGGCCGTCTTCACCGCGCAGTCGTGGATGCTGCTGTCGAAGATCGACTGCGACGACTCGCTCTTCCCGATCGACCACTGGACCGCGATCGAGCGCACCCACTACATGGAGAGCTCCAAGCTCTTCGTGCCCGTGGACCGGCCGTTCTGGCTGGACAAGGCCGTCGACGACAGGGGAAACCCGACCGGACGGGACGTCATGTCGATGACGCTCACCGACCGGATGACCCGGGGCACCTATCTGCTGGACAACGGCCCGGACGAGCCGGCGGTCATCTGTCTGTCGTACACCTGGTGCGACGACAGTCTGAAGTGGCTGCCGCTGTCGGCCAACGAGCGGATGGAGGTCATGCTGAAGTCGCTCGGCGAGATCTACCCGAAGGTCGACATCCGGAAGCACATCATCGGCAACCCGGTGACCGTCTCCTGGGAGAACGAGCCCTACTTCATGGGCGCGTTCAAGGCGAACCTGCCGGGCCACTACCGCTACCAGCGGCGGCTGTTCACCCACTTCATGCAGGACCGGCTGCCGGAGGACAAGCGGGGCCTGTTCCTCGCCGGTGACGACATCTCCTGGACGGCCGGCTGGGCCGAGGGCGCCGTGCAGACCGCGCTCAACGCGGTGTGGGGCGTGATGCACCACCTCGGGGGCGCCACCGACCCGACCAACCCGGGTCCCGGCGACCTGTTCGACGAGATCGCGCCCGTCGAACTCCCGGAGGACTGAGGTCAGCCGGGCAGCGGGGTGAGCAGCATGCGCCCCGCGAACCCCACCGCGGTGTCCAGCCGTTCGGTGAACTCCGCCGCCACGTCGGGCAGCCGGCGCAGCGCCCACAGGGCGCGCGCCGCCGTCCAGGCCGCGTCCCGGGCGCGCTCCAGGCTCCACGCGCCGAGCAGATGGGTCAGCGGATCGGCGATCCGCAGCAGCTCGGGGCCGGGGACCAGCTCCTCGCGGACGCGCTCCTCCAGCGACAGGAGGAGTTCGCCCACGGCCTCGAACTCGTCCTCCAGGTCGGCGGGTTCACAGCCGAGCGCACGGCAGGTGTCCACGACGGCCAGCGCGAGGTCGTGCCCGATGTGCGCGTTGATGCCCGCCAGCGCGAACTGCACCGGACGTACCTCGGGGTGACGGCGGAGCTGGAACAGCGGACGCCAGCAGGCGGGGGGACGCCGGCCGTCCGCCGCCGCGTCCACCGCGGCCAGATAGCGTTCGGCGAACCGCACGTCCAGCGTGATCACCGCACGCGTGTCGGGGAAGAGACCGGCGTCGACGCGCCGGTCCACGGCCTGTGTCACGGCGAGGTAGACACGGTTGAAGACCGCGACCCCGTCCCGCGCGGGCAGGGCCGCGCCGAGGGCGCGCATACGGGCGACGACCCCGTCGACCGGGGTGAGGACTTGTTCGCGGTGCGCCATGAGCGCAGGGTGACACCTTCAGGCCGGCTCCAGTGGCGGCGGGCCCGGCGCTTCCCCGGAACGGGGGAACGCGTCCGCCGCGGGGGAGGGGGAAGCACGGGGTGGCAGACTCGCGTGCCCGGAGACTGTCCGCGCGCCGCGCGGAACGCCGGCGTGCCGCGCGGCGGACCGCGATGGTCGCGGCGGCCTCGGCCGTGGTCGTGGCCGGCGTCGTCTCCGGGGTGGTCTCGGCGGCCGGGGAGGGGCGGGAGGCACCGGAGGCCCGGCCCGTGACGTCCGCGTCGCCGCGTCTCGTTCCGCTGCCCGCCGTGCTCTCGACGCCCCCGCCGGCCACCGTGTCCGCCTCGCCGTCGGTCCGGCCGCGGCGGACGAGCGCCCCGCCTTCCGCGTCGCCGAGCGCGCAGAAGCCCGGTGCGAAGAGGAAGCGGACCGTCCCTGTGTCCGCGCGGCTCCACCGGCATCCCGCTTCCCGGGTGCTCGACTGGGTGCGGGCGCATCCCGGCGACCCGCGCCGGCCGGTCATCGAGTCGCGGACAGCGGAGCAGTCCGCGGCCGTGTGGTTCGCGGACCGGTCGCCGGACACGGTCACCGCGCGGGTGAGGGCGGTGACGTCCGGCGGGGCCGCGCAGGGGCGGGTGCCCGTCGTCGTGCCGTACGCGACACCCGGCCGGGACTGCGGCGGGCACTCCGAGGGCGGCGCGCCGGACTTCGCCGCCTACGACGACCGGATCGACCGGTTCGCCGCCGGGCTCGGCAGCGGGGAGGCCGTGGTGATCCTGGAGCCCGACTCGGTCGCGCAGGCCGACTGCCTGTCCGCCGGGCAGCGGGCCGAGCGGTTCGCCTCGCTGGCCCGCGCCGGACGGGTGCTCAAGGAGGCCAACGCCCGCGCCCGCGTCCACCACGACGCCGGACACTCCGGCTGGCACACGCCCGCGAGACAGGCGGACCTGCCGCGGCGGGCGGGGGCCGCCTCGCCCGCGTCGTCGGACGGGATCCTCAGCGACGTGTCCAACTTCCACGGCACCGACGACGAGATCGCCTACGACCGCGCCGTGCCGGACGCCCTCGGCACGGCGGGCCTCGGCGCGGTGATCGCCACCAGCCGCAACGGCAACGGCGCCCCCGCCGACGGCGAGTGGTGCGACCCCGCGGGCCGCAGGCTGGGCCGGGCCCCGACGCCCACCACCGGCGAGGCCCGCATCGACGCCCACCTGTGGGTGAAGCCCCCCGGCGGGTCCGACGGCTGCAAGGGCGCGTCGGGGACCGGGTGCGAGTGGTTGGCGTACAGGAAATCCCGGTGAGAACGATCATGGTCACGAGCTGAGCGCTGCGGCGTCCGGACTGGGCTCGGGGGCGCCGCCGGTCCGGAGGGCGGCGAAGTCGGCGTGCGCGGCCTCGACGGCTTCGGGGTACGCCTCGCGCTCGGCGTGCTCGGCCAGCGCCCGGTGGATGCCGGCGACGGAAGGGTTCTGTCCCTTGCGCTTGCCGGTGGGGATGATCAGGTCGGGCTGGATCCGCTCGACGGACTCCCCGTTCGCCCGGCGCCGCAGCACGGTGTGGAGCATGTCCTCGGTGATGACGGGCGGCCGGCCTCCGCGCTTGCCCTTGCGGGCCGCGGTGTCGAGCCCTTCGAGCGTCGACTCCCGGATGTTCTCCCGTTCGGTCTCCGCCATCGCCGCGAAGAACGCGAACAGCAGCTTCCCCGGCCCGGTCGGGTCGTAGATCCCGGGCAGGGGCCCGGCCGGCATCTCCAGCACCAGGCCGTGCGCGGTGAGGTGGTCGGCGAGCGCGGTCAGCCCGGCGGCGTCCCGCCCGAGCCGCTTCATCTCGTACACGGTGAAGATGACCCGGCAGTGCGGGGCGTGTGCCTTGCCCTCCCGGGCCGTCCTCAGCGCCTCCTCGAACTTCGGGCGGACCCGCACTCGGGTGCTGACCTTCTCGCTGAAGATCTTGTCGCGGGGGATGCCGTGCTTGCTGAGCGCGTCGAGCCGGGAGTCGAGTTCCTGCCCGAGGGTCGAGCACCGTGCGTACCCGATACGGATGTCCGCGCTCGGCAGGTCCGGGTCGACCGGCGCCGGCGGCGGGGCGCCCGGCCGCCACGGCAGGCCAGGACTCCGGTCGGCCGGGGCCGGCACCCGCAGCTCCTTCTTCAGCCGGGCACCATCGTGAAGCGGCGGGTGTGGTAGGCGGAGGCGACCGCGCCGCCGCGCGAGCGGCACGGTGAGCCGGGCTGGGCTTCGCACTTCGGACAGGCGTGCTGCTCGACATCGTCGGCGTCCGACCGGTGGTCCGGGGAGGGTGGCTGAGGGTCTGCCATGAGCCCGGATTTTCGCACAATGCAAGTCTCAGAAGAGGATCTGTCCCATTTTTGAGTGAGAACGGGTCATGAGAGCGGATCCGGATCCGGCGGGGGTCCGGTGGCCCGCCGTTGATCTTGCTCGCGCAAAGGAACGTTTGTGCGAAGCGGAAGAAGATTCCGTGGTGAGGCAACGGTCTCGGCTTCGTACGGACTCTTCTGAACATCTAGGAGGGAGGTGCTCATGGGGGTTCGAAAGCAGGTCGGGGACCGAGAGTTCCACGATTTCGTCGTCGGTTGCTGGCCGCGCCTGATGCGCACGGCATTTCTGCTCACGGGTGAGCAGCACGCTGCGGAGGATCTGGTCCAGTCGACGCTGGAGCAGGTCTATGTGGCCTGGCACAGGGTCGCCCTGGCCGACGCCCCTGAGGCGTATGTGCGACGAGTGATGATCAACGCGCATGCCCGCAGATATCGAAGGAAGCTGCGGGAGTTCCTGTTGCCCAGGGGCGGGGACGCGGGCCTGACACACGAGGTGGCCGACACCGGTGACCGGATCGCCCAGGCCGACGACCGTCACACGCTGCTGAAGGCGCTGGCCCAATTGCCGGCACGGCAGCGGGAAGCAGTGGTCCTGCGTTACTGGGAGGACCTCACTGAGACACAGACGGCCGAGGCGATGGGCTGTTCGGTCGGCACGGTGAAGAGCAACGCAGCCAAGGGGATCGCGAAGCTGCGCGCCGTTTCGGGACTGGTGGAGAAAGTGACGCAGGGAGGACGAACGTGAAGAGCGCGGACCGGGAGACGAGCCACAACATGACACAGCACGACATCGCCTTCCTGCTGGCCGAAGCCGCCGACGAGGTGAGGATCGGCACAGCCCCCGCCCAGGCGCTGATTCGCGGCGGCCGCCGCCGCAGGGCCCGTCGCTGGGCGGTCGTGGCGACCACCACCCTGGTCGTGGCCGGCTCCACGGGGGCTCTGGCACTGAACGGGCTGTCCGGTGACGGGGAACGGAGGGTGCCGTCGGCGAGCCAGCCGGTCGCCAGCGCGGAGGCATCCGAGCCGCACATGCGGACGACCCTGGCGAGCGGCACCGACGCGGGAGTGCCGTGGAGGGTGTACATCGACGTGTGGAAGGCTCCGGCGGACACGGCGGAGGCCCAGGCCATCCTGGCGGCCATGGCGAAGTTCGGCGAGCACCCGCAGGACGTCTCCACAGCCTCCGACCTGGTGGGCAAGGTCGCACACTTCGTGCACCGGGTCACCGGTGAAGAGGCGAAGACCACTCAGATCGGGAACTTGGTGCTGCCCGAGGACGACGTCCTGACCGACGGCGAGCACGGGACCGTCTCGCTCCCGCTGCTCCCAGGGGACGGCACGGCCGCCCCGCGCCTGGTGTTCGGCCATGTCGCCAAGACCGCCCGGGAGGTCACCTGCACCTGGAAGGACGGTACGTCCACCAAGGTCGGCCGTGCGTCCGCGGACACCGAGGCGAACGCCGGCGTTCCGGTCATCCACAGCCCCAAGCACTCCCCCTACGACTGGTTCGCCATCCTGGCGCCGGAGTCCACCGAGTTGGAGGGGATCAAGGTCACGAAGTAGACCGAGCGGGAGACCGACGCTCCGAGGGGCAGGAGAACCACGGCAACGACCCCGACGGGCACCACGTTACGAAGTGCATCGTTCATGTGCACCAGGACATCGAGAAGGGCACGCGAGGTCCCAGCCGGCACCGGCACCTGCGGGTACGCCTGTCCACGGACTCGATGCCGAGGAACGGCAGCTGCTCGCCGCTCAGGAGAACTCACGGAATGTCGCACAGTACGACAAGCCGTGGCGCCGCTGCACGGCCTGACCCGGCCCTCGGGCGCAGCGCGGCCGGTACGCGCGGATCAGTCCTCGTCCCCGTCGTCGGGCTCGGCCTCGTCCGGGTCGCGCAGGGGCCGCAGGCCCTGGGCGGGGCCGGAGGAGGCGATGTTGAACAGGCAGCGGCCCAGGAAGTTGATGTGCGCGTTCTTCAGCGGGGACAGGCGGGCCAAGTCCTCGTCCTTGATGTCGTGGCCCCCCGCGCGGAGCTGAGCGACGGCGGCGTCCACGTAGCGGGTGTTCCACAGCACGACGGCCTTGAGGACCAGGCCGAGGGCGGCGAGCTGGTCCTCCTGGCCGTCCCGGTACGCCTGGCGAATCCGTCCGCGGCCGCCGTGGCAGATCGCGCGGGCGAGCCGGTGCCGGGACTCCTGCACGGTCAGCTGCCGGTTCATCAGCCGCCGGTAGGCGTCGTCCATCGGGTCGACCAGGGCCAACAGGTGCATGGTCCTGTCGATCCGGCCGTACTCCGCGAACGCCGCCCCAGCGGCGTGGGGTGTCCCTCGCGGCCGAACATCCGCAGCAGGTCGTACGCCCGCACCTGGTTGGTGATCAGCGACCCGGCCACCCGCAGCATGTCTGGCCAGTGCGTCTCGATCCGCTTCAGGTTCGCCTTGTGCCGGGCGATGGCCTCCAGCGGCTCCATCCGCGTGGGCCGGGCGGACACGTGGCGGAAGGCGTCCAGGAACCCGGTCCAGGAGTGCACCTCGAACAGCAGGTCCGGCAGGTCGATCCTGGGGAGCACCGCCTCCGTGGTCGTCTTCAGCCAGGTCAGCGACTCCGGCTCGCCCACCGCTCCGAGCTTGTCCACACTCAGGCGGGCCCGGCCCCCGCCCTCGGGGACGACGATCCCCACCTTCGCCTCGTCCCCGGCCTCGGCGAGGCGACCCGCCATCTGCCGCCAGGCCGCATCCAGGCCCCGGGTCAGCGTGGCCAGGTGCTCGCCGACGTCCTCGCTCAGCGACAGGCCGGCCAGCACGTCGCCCCGCATCGCCTCCCACCGCGGCCCGTCCAGCAGCCGCGCCCGCGGATCGGCCCACCGGTCGGAGGGGGCGGCGAAGATGTCCCGCCGGTTCAGCGCCCGGTGCAGCTGCTCCAGCACGCACACCACGTACGCGTCCCGGTCGACCGCGCCCTGCGGCAGCTTGGCGTTGGAGAACACCGCCCGCCGCCACATCGCGGGCACCAGCTCGGCGTCGACCTCGCGGGGCGGCAGCGGCCGCTCCTTGACCCGCCGCCGCGACAGCGCCGGCAGCCGCCGCACCGCCTTCAAGATGCGCTTGCCGCTCTGGGCCGCGCTCAGCGCGTCCGACTCGCCCAGCAGCGCCAGGAACGGGCGCACGGTGTTGTAGCGCAGGGCCGGCTTCTCGCGCATCGCTGCCTTGGCTGAGCCGTCGTCCTCGGGCACCAGGGCCTCGACGGCCGCGACCGCGACGGCCACGGCCGTACGCGGCACCGCCTCCTCGACCGCCGCCCACAGCGCGGCCACGTCCAGGTCCGCGTCGTGCTCGGCGACCGGGTCCAGCTCCTGGGTGAGGATCTTCGACGCCTTCGCCAGGATGCGGGCCGTCTTCTCCAGTTGCGGCAGCATCGCCAGGCGCTCCCTCTCCGACGCCCTGCCGCGCCGGGCTGATCAGCCGGTTCGCCATCGGCACCGCGAACAGGTCCAGCGCGTCGTCGACCGCCTGCGCCTGCAGCTGACGCACCACCGCCGTCGGCAGGGCCGTCCGGCGCGGCTCCGGCGCCCGCTCGATCGTCTGCGCCTTGCTCAGCTGCCCGTACCTGGCCAGCGTGTTCAGCCGGTTCACCGGCGCCCGGGACAGGTTCACCCGGCCCAGCGCGAACGCCGGGATCTCCTCCACCCGCTCCATCGCGCGGACCATCGCCGTCCCCGTCGACTTCGTCGGCGGGGTACGCAGCCGCTCCAGCTCCGGGCGCGTGGGCACCTCACCGAACGTCCCGTAGGCAGCGGCTTGCTCATCAGTCAGAAATTCCACCGGCACAGCCGGACCGTGTGCAGCCCCCGCACCCGCTCAACGATCTTTCCCGGAAGCCCCCCACCCGGGCTGGCCACTGTGGTAGCGACCATGATCAATCTCAGCGCCGCATCCTGTACCGCAACTCCTCAGACCCGGGGACCTTCAGCCCGTCGTACGCCTACGACCTGGCGCGCTGACCGTCCTCCGAGCCGTCGCCCGTGTCGTAGGAGGACGTGCCCTCGTCGAGCAGCGGCCTCTGGGTCTTGAGGTGGGCGGGCGCGAAGGCGCGCAGCGCGTGGTAGCCGGTGATGACGACGACGGTGCCGAGGGCGATGCCGCTGAGCGAGAAGGTGTCGGTGAACTCCATGGAGACGTTGCCGACGCCGATGATGATGCCCGCTGCGGCCGGCACCAGGTTCAGCGGATTGCGCAGGTCGACCTTGGCGTTGATCCAGATCTGCGCGCCGAGCAGGCCGATCATGCCGTACAGGATGACGGTGATGCCGCCCAGCACACCGCCGGGGACGGCGGCCACGACCGCGCCGAACTTGGGGCACAGGCCGAACAGCAGGGCGAAGCCGGCGGCGGCCCAGTAGGCGGCGGTGGAGTAGACGCGGGTCGCGGCCATCACGCCGATGTTCTCGGAGTAGGTGGTGTTGGGCGGGCCGCCGACCGCGGTGGACAGCATGGAGCCGACGCCGTCGGCGGAGATGGCCGTGCCGAGCTTGTCGTCGAGGTCGTCGCCGGTCATCTCGCCGACCGCCTTCACATGGCCCGCGTTCTCGGCGATCAGCGCGATGACCACCGGCAGGGCGACCAGGATCGCCGACCACTCGAAGGAGGGCCCGTGGAAGTCCGGCAGGCCGATCCAGTCCGCCCGGCCCACGCCCGACAGGTCCAGGCGCCAGTGGTCGGTGACCTCGCCGCTCCCGTCGGCCGAGTGGATCTGCCCGAAGATCCGGTCCAGCGCCCAGGACAGCACGTACCCGAAGATCAGACCGAGGAAGATCGCGATCCGGGACCAGAAGCCGCGCAGGCAGACCACGGCCAGTCCGGTGAACAGCATCACGGACAGGGCGGTCCACTGGTCCTGCGGCCAGTACGTCGAGGCGGTCACCGGCGCCAGGTTGAAGCCGATCAGCATCACCACCGCGCCGGTCACCACGGGCGGCATCGCCGCGTGGATGATCCGCGCGCCGAAGTGCCGCACCGCGAGGCCGGCCAGGAACAGCGCGGCCCCCACCACGAAGACCGCGCCCGTCACCGTGGCGCTGGAGCCGCCGTCCGCCCGGATCACCGCGGCCACGCCGACGAAGGAGAGCGAACAGCCCAGGTAGCTCGGCACCCGGCCACGGGTGGCCAGCAGGAAGATCACGGTCGCGACGCCCGACATCATGATCGCCAGGTTCGGGTCGAGGCCCATGAGGACGGGCGCCACGAAGGACGCGCCGAACATGGCGACCACGTGCTGGGCACCGAGGCCCGCGGTGCGCGGCCAGGAGAGGCGCTCGTCGGGGCGGACGACCGCCCCGGGTGCCGGAGTGCGTCCGTCTCCGTGCAGTTTCCAGCGGACGCCGAGATCCATGGGGGTTGTCGCTTTCTCGAAAGGTCAGCGTGTCCGCACCATTGTGCGGTCCGCACGGACGTGGTTCGCACAGGTGGCCGGGCGGGCGGGCGCCTCTGAGCATCCGCTTAGGATGAGGGCACGCCGTTGATCAATGCACACGGCACTTTTCCCGTACGTTCCAGGAGCACCGCACGTGACCGCCGAAGCCCCGCCCGCGCCCGCCCTCTCCTACGGCCGGCTGATGCCCGTGACCGTCCACTTCGACGACCTCGACGCGCTGGGGTTGCTGCACAACGCCCGTTACCCCCTGCTCGTCGAGCGCGCCTGGGCCGAGTGGATGCAGGCGGGCGGCGTCGCCTTCGACGGCGACTGGGCCGCCGCCGGCGACGCCTGCAACGCGGTCAGGGAACTGCGTCTCACCTACGAGGCCCCGGTGACCCGGCCCGGTCCCTACGCCGTCCACCTGTGGGTGGAGCGGCTCGGCACCACCGGGCTCACCTACGGTTTCCGGTTCTGCTCGGCGGACGGCGCGGTGACCTACGCGCGGGGCAGCCGGGTGCTGGTGCGGCTGGACGCCACGACCCTGCGCCCGGCACCCTGGAGCGAGGAGTTCAGGGGCGCCGCTCGGGAACTGCTGCGTCCGGACGCGTGACCTTCACCCGGTCGCCCGCGCGCAGCACCCGCGCGAAGCCCGCGATGCCGCAGCTCAGCACCGTCACCAGCACGAACGACACCATCAGGCTGGTCGCCTGGGCCAGCAGGCCGATCGCGCTCGGGGCGATCAGCCCCGAGGTGTAGGTGATGGTCGCCACGCCCGCGATGGCCAGGCTCGGGTTGGAGCCGCTGCGGCCGGCGGCGGCGAAGCACAGCGGGACGACCACCGCGATGCCCAGTCCCATCAGCGCGAACCCGGTCATCGCGACGGCGGGGTGACCGGCGGACACGATCAGCACGCCGCCGAGCAGGGCCACCACGCCGCTCGCGCGGACCGTGCGCACCGCGCCGTAGCGGTCCACCACCCGGTCGCCGGCGATGCGGGCGACCGCCATGGTGAGCGTGAAGCCGGTCGTGCAGGCGGCCGCGAGGCCCGCGGAGGTCCCCAGCTGGTCGCGCAGGTAGACCGCCGACCAGTCCAGGCTCGCCCCCTCGGCGAACACCGCGCAGAAGCCGATCGCGCCGATCAGCAGCGCCGAGCGCGGCGGCAGCGCGAACCGGGGCGGCGGCTCCTCGTCCTCGGTCGGCTGCAGGTCGAGCACCCAGGCGCAGGCCGCGAAGCCCACGACCGTCAGCACGGCGGCGGCCAGCGTGTGGTGCAGCCGGGCGTCCGAGCCCAGGTGCGCGGCGAGCGTGCCCGCCGCCGAGCCGACCACGGCGCCGACGCTCCACATGCCGTGCAGCCCCGACATGATCGACCGGTCGAGCCGGTTCTCCACCTCGACGCCGAGGGCGTTCATCGCCACGTCCGACATGCCGGCCGTGGCGCCGTAGACGAACAGGGCCAGGCACAGGGTGAGCATGTTCGGGGCGGCGGCCGGCAGCACCAGCGACAGCGTCCACAGGGCGAGCAGTCCGCGCAGCGCGCCACGGGCGCCGAAGCGGTGCGAGATGCGGCCCGCGAGCGGCATCGCCAGGGACGCGCCCAGCGCGGGGAAGGCCAGTGCGAGGCCCAGCTGCCCGGCGCTGACCCCCGCGTGGTCCTGGATCCAGGGGACCCGGGTCGCGAACGAGCCGGTGACCGCGCCGTGCACGGCGAACACGGCGGCCACGGCGTACCGTGCCCGCTTCACCTCACGTGGTGTGTGGACCACTGCACTCATCGCCCCGCCCTTCCCTGGCTCATCGCCGTCGTACGCGCGCTGCTCACTGCCGTCGTGCGCGCCGCCGTAAACTATCAGGAACCCTGCCTGAAAGAAACGGGGCATCCCGGGTCACGGCACCCGCCGGCCGGGCCCGCCGATCTGGAAGGATCCCCGGCATGGCCGCATCCCCGAGCACCGCCCGAGCCATCAACGACCGGCTCGCCCTGCGCCTGCTCCAGCAGGAGGGCCCGCTGACCGCCGGGCGGCTGAAGGAGCTCACCGGACTCTCCCGGCCCACCGTCGCCGACCTCGTCGAACGCCTCACCGCGGCCGGACTGATCGAGGTCGCCGGCGAGGCCCGCGCCCAGCGGCGGGGCCCCAACGCCAAGCTGTACGGCATCGTCGCCGACCGCGCGCACCTGGCCGCGCTGGACGTGCGCACCGAGGGCGTCGCCCTGGTCGTCTCCGACCTCGTCGGCGGGGTGCTGGCCGAGGCCTCCCTGCCCATCGCCGACGGCACCGGCACCGGTCCCGCCGTCGAGCAGGCCGTCGCCCTGGTCGAACGGACGGCCAAGGAGGCGGGCGCCGACCGGCTGCACACGGTGGGCATCGGCGCGCCCGGCCTGATCGACCCCGCGACCGGCGAACTGCGCGACTCCACGAGCCTGCCGGAGTGGCACCGGCGCCTGGTCGCCGTGCTCCAGGAACGGCTGCCCGAGGCCCGGGTCAGCGCGGAGAACGAGACCAACCTCGCCGCGCTGGCCGAACAGCGCGACGGGGCGGCCCGCGACCGCGACACCTTCGTCCTCCTGTGGCTCGGCCACGGCACCGGCGCCGCCGTGATCCTCGACGGCGTCCTGCGCCGGGGCGCCTCCGGCGGCACCGGGGAGATCGGCTTCCTGCCCGTGCCGGGCACCCCGGGCCTGCCGTCGGCCACCGACTGCGCGGGCGGCTTCCACTCCCTGGCCGGCGCCGCGGCGGTCGCGCGGCTCGCGGGCGAGTGCGGCGTCGCACCGGAACCCGGGGCCGAGCCGGAGGCGGCGGGTGCCGTACGGGCGGCCGTCGCCGCACCCCGGCGTGCGGTGCACGCGCGCTTCCTCGACACCCTGGCCGACCGGGTCGCCGTGGGCGTCGCCGCCGTGGTCGCGCTCCTCGACCCCGGGTGCGTGGTCCTGGGCGGCGAGATCGGACAGGCGGGCGGCGAGGCGCTGGCCGCGCGCGTCCACGACCGCCTGACGGCGTTGTCCCCGCTCCCTGTCGACGTGCGGCCGAGCACCTTGGGCGGGGGAGCGGTGCTGCGCGGGGCGCTGCTCACGGCACGGGAGCGGGCTCAGGACGAGCTGTTCGGGGTGCCGGGGCGGTGACGGCGGGTGCGGCGGTGCGTCTGTCGGTGGGGGTGAGGCGCCGGCCGTGCGGGGTCGCTTCCGTTCGGCGGCGCTGTCCCCGCATCGGCGGCGCCTGCGGCGCCGTACGCGACCCCGCTCCGCCGGGCCGGGCCGCCGGGCGCGTCCGGGTGTGGTGAGGCCCGGCGGCGGGCAAGGGCCGTCGTCACCGCCGCCGGGCCGGTCCTGGAGGGGAGCCGGCGCCGTCCCGGTCCTGAGGGGCGCCGCTCCCGGTGAGGGTGGCTCGGACCCTAAAAGGACTAGACCACTTAGTCAAGAGATGCGGACGGGTTCCCGGGGTGGCGGCAAGTGAGCGTACAGCCAGGGAAGTTGCGCGTCGCGCGACCCTTGGTGGCCGCCTCGTCGCCCTCTGTGACTCACGCCACACCACTCACCCGCGTGGCCGAGCCCCGGCCGTGGCAGACTGGGGCAGTACCAGTAGCAGCGCACTCCGGGGTCGGTGAAAGTCCGAACCGGCGGTTACAGTCCGCGACCCGGTCGCCTCCAGCGACCGGTTGACCAGGTGAAATTCCTGGACCGACGGTTAAAGTCCGGATGGGAGGCAGTGCGCGGCGGGCGGGCATCCATGCGCGCCGCCGTACCGGTTCGCCCTTCGGGCGTGCCCTGTCCGGCGTCGCTCCCGGTGTCCTCGCCCGTGATCCTGTCGTCATCGACAGCCCCGGAGTCCGTGCCCGAAGAGGCAGGAGGACCCGGGAAGTGTTCACCGGAATCGTCGAAGAGCTGGGTGAGGTCACCGCCGTCGAGACCCTCGACGACGCCTGTCGCTTCCGGCTGCGCGGCCCCCTCGTCACCCGGGGCGCCCGGCACGGAGACTCCATCGCCGTCAACGGCGTGTGCCTCACCGTCGTCGAGCACGAGGGCGACGAGTTCACCGCCGACGTCATGGCGGAGACCCTCGACCGCTCCAGCCTCGGCGTCCTCACCGTCGGCTCCCGCGTCAACCTCGAGCGGCCCACCGCCGTCGGCGACCGCCTCGGCGGCCACATCGTGCAGGGCCACGTCGACGGCACCGGCGAGATCCTCGAGCGCACCCCCTCCGAGCACTGGGAGATCGTCAGGATCTCCCTCCCCGCGGACCTGAGCCGCTACGTCGTGGAGAAGGGCTCCATCACCGTCGACGGCATCAGCCTCACCGTCGTCGACGCCGGATGCGACCACTTCACCGTCAGCCTCATCCCCACCACCCTCGCCCTGACCACCCTCGGCCTCAAGAAGCCCGGGGACCCGGTCAACCTCGAGGTGGACGTCATCGCCAAGTACGTCGAGCGGATGCTCGGCGACCGCGTCGCCGGTGAGGGGGCCTCCCGGTGAACTGGCTCAACTCCGAGGCCTTCACCCTGTTCGGCCAGCACATCAAGTGGTCGGACATGATCGGCAACGTGATCGGCCTGATCGGCCTCGCCCTCGGCTGGCGCCGCTCCCTGTGGACCTGGCCCGCCCAGTTCCTCTCCGGGCTCATCCTCTTCGCCGCGTTCGCCACCGCTCACCTCTCCGGCAGCGCCGGCAAGCAGGTCGTCGTCATGCTCGTCGCCGCCTGGGGCTTCCGGCAGTGGCAGCGCGGCCGGCAGCAGGCCCAGGACGGCTCCGTCGCCGTCCGGTTCGCCACCTGGCGCGAGCGGGGCGTGCTGTTCGCCGGGGCCGCCGTCGGCACCCTCGCCGTCGGGGGCCTCTTCACCGCCTACCCGTCCCTGTCCTGGGACCCCTGGCCGGACGCCTACATCTTCGTCGGCACGGTCGTCGCGATGTACGCCCAGGCCCGCGGCATGGTCGAGTTCTGGTTCGCCTGGCTGCTCGTCGACCTCGTCGGCGTCCCGCTGAACTTCGCCAACGGCTTCGCCTTCTCCGGCTTCGTCTACGTCATCTACGGCGCACTCGTCCTGTGGGGCATGCGCGACTGGTGGCTGCGCACCCGCGAGGCGCGGCCCGCACCGGAAGGAGCGCCGGCATGAGCGCCCACCCGTCACCCGCCACCACCCCGAACGAGGCTCCCCCGGAGCGGAAGGCCTGGGGGGACCCCCGTCGCGCCGCCCCCTCGATCCCGCCGACCCTGTACGACACCGAGGACCTCGGCCTCCGGCTCGACCCCGTCGAGCAGGCGATCGCCGACATCGCCGCCGGCCGCCCCGTGGTGGTCGTCGACGACGAGAACCGGGAGAACGAGGGCGACCTGATCGTCGCCGCCGAGAAGGCGACCGAGGAGATCGTCGCCTTCATGATGACCGAGTGCCGCGGCATGATCTGCGCCCCCATGACGGGCGAGGAGCTCGACCGGCTGGACATCCCGCAGATGGTGGCGCAGAACACCGAGTCGATGCGGACCGCGTTCACCGTCACCGTCGACGGCTCCGCCGCCCACGGGGTGACCACCGGCATCTCCGCCTCCGACCGGGCCACCACGCTCCGGCTGCTGGCCTGCGGCACCGCCGCACCGGACGACTTCGTCCGCCCCGGCCACATCTTCCCGCTGCGCGCCCGTCCCGGCGGCGTGCTCGAGCGCGACGGCCACACCGAGGCCGCCGTCGACCTGGCCCGCCTCGCGGGACTGCGCCCGGCCGGCGCCATCGTGGAGATCGCCGGCGAGGACGGCCGCATGCTGCGCCTGCCCGAACTGGTGCCCTTCGCCCGCAAGCACGGCCTGTCGATCATCTCCATCGAGGACCTGATCGCCTACCGCCGCGGCAGCGAGCCCACCGTCCGCCGCGAGGCCGAGGTGCGGCTGCCCACCTCCCACGGCACCTTCACCGCGTACGGCTTCCGCTCCACCGTCGACGGCGTCGAGCACGTCGCCCTGGTGCACGGCGACCTCGGCGACGGCGAGGACGTCCTCGTGCGCATGCACTCCGAATGCCTCACCGGGGACGTCTTCGGCTCCCGGCGCTGCGACTGCGGCCCCCAGCTCGACGCCTCCCTGGACCGCATCCAGGCCGAGGGCCGGGGCGTCGTCGTCTACCTGCGCGGCCACGAGGGACGCGGCATCGGCCTGATGTCCAAGCTGCGCGCCTACGAACTGCAGGAGCGCGGCCGCGACACCCTCGACGCCAACCTCGAACTCGGCCTGCCCGCCGACGCCCGCGACTACGCCGCGGGCGCGCGGATCCTCGCCGACCTGGGCGTCCGCAGCGTCCGCCTGATGACCAACAACCCCGACAAGTCCGACGCGCTCGCCCGCCACGGCATCGACGTCCGCCGGCGCGAGCCGATGCCCGTCACCGCGAGCGAGCACAACCTCCGCTACCTGCGCACCAAGCGGGACCGGATGGGCCACGACCTGCCCTGGCTGGACACGCCGACCGTGCCCGCCTGCGGCAACCAGTGAGAGAACCACGAGGAGAGACGTGAGCGGCAAGGGTGCACCGGAGCTGACCGTACGCAATGTGGGTGACCTGCGGGTCGCCGTCGTCGCGGCACAGTGGCACGAGAAGGTGATGGACGGACTGGTGGACGGCGCCCTGCGCGCCCTGCACGACCTGGGCATCGACGAGCCGACCCTGCTCAGGGTCCCCGGCAGCTGGGAACTGCCCGTCGTCGCCAAGGTGCTGGCCGGCCGGGGCTACGACGCGATCGTCGCCCTCGGCGTCGTCATCCGGGGCGGCACACCCCACTTCGACTACGTGTGCCAGGGCGTCACCCAGGGGCTCACCCAGGTGTCCGTCGACACCGGCGTCCCCGTGGGCTTCGGCGTCCTCACGTGCGACGACGAACAGCAGGCCCTGGACCGCGCCGGACTGCCCGGCTCCCGCGAGGACAAGGGGCACGAGGCGGTCACCGCGGCCGTCGCCACCGCCGCCTGCCTGCGCTCGGTGTCCGAACCCTGGCGGTGAGCAGTCCCCGTCACCGCGTAGGGTAAGGACCACCATGTCCAAGAAGACGTTCGAGGAGCTCTTCACCGAGCTCCAGCACAAGGCCGCCCACGGGGACCCCGCCACCTCCCGCACCGCCGAGCTGGTGGGCAAGGGCGTCCATGCCATCGGCAAGAAGGTCGTCGAGGAGGCCGCCGAGGTCTGGATGGCCGCCGAGTACGAGGGCAAGGAGGCGGCCGCCGAGGAGATCTCGCAGCTGCTGTACCACGTCCAGGTGATGATGGTCGCCCGCGGCATCTCCCTCGACGACGTCTACGCCCACCTGTAAGAAGCCCTGCCCCACCCCACCCGTTCCAAGCGAAGGAAGCCGACCTCATGCTGCGCATCGCCGTCCCCAACAAGGGTTCCCTGTCAGGACCTGCGGCGGAGATGCTGCATGAGGCCGGCTACCGGCAGCGCAGGGAGTCCAAGGAACTGCGGATCGTCGACCCGGTCAACGAGGTCGAGTTCTTCTACCTCCGCCCCCGCGACATCGCGATCTACGTCGCCTCCGGCCAGTTGGACATCGGCATCACCGGCCGTGACCTGCTGATCGACTCCGGAGCCGACGCCGAGGAGATCCTCCCGCTCGGTTTCGCCCGCTCCACCTTCCGCTACGCCGCCAAGCCCGGCACCATCACCGGGGCCGGCGACCTCGCCGGCAAGACCGTCGCCACCTCCTACGAGGGCATCGTCGCCGCGCACCTCGCCGAGCACGGCATCGACGCCTCCGTCGTCCACCTCGACGGCGCCGTGGAGACCGCCATCCAGCTCGGCGTCGCCCAGGTCATCGCGGACGTCGTGGAGACCGGCACCTCGATGCGCAACGCCGGCCTCGAGGTCGTCGGCGACCCGATCATGACCTCCGAGGCCGTGGTCATCCTCCCCCGGGCTCGGACACACTCGGCCGGGGGGACCCCCACCACCGGCGCGGACGGCGAGGAGCCCAAGGTGCAGCAGTTCCTGCGCCGCCTCCAGGGCGTCCTGGTCGCCCGCACGTACGTGATGATGGACTACGACTGCCGGGTCGAGCAGCTGGAGAAGGCCGTCGCGCTGACCCCCGGCCTGGAGTCCCCGACCGTCTCGCCGCTGCACAACGAGGGCTGGGTCGCCGTCCGGGCGATGGTGCCCTCCAAGGACGCGCAGCGGATCATGGACGACCTGTACGACATCGGGGCCCGCGCCATCCTCACCACAGCGATCCACGCCTGCCGTCTGTGACCGGGCAGGGAGGAACCGTCATGTCCGGCACCGAGCTTCCCGAGCTGCCCGTCACCTTCCGGCCCGGCCGCACCCGTGCCGTGCTGCTCTCCGCGGGCGTCGCGCTGTTCGTCGTCGTCAGCCTGATCGGGCTGCTCCTGAGCGGGCTCGGCCCGGGGGAGCGGGTCAGCTTCGTGTTCACCGCCGCGCTGCTGGCCGGTGTGCTGTTCCTGCTGGCCCGGCCGAAGATCGTCGCCGACGAGGCGGGCGTCACGGTCGTCAACATCGTGCACCGGCGCCGCCTCGAGTGGGCGGAGATCCTTCAGGTGAACCTCCGCTCGGGTGACGCCTGGGTGTTCCTCGACCTCAGCGACGGCACCACCCTGCCCGCGCTCGGCATCCAGCCGGGTATCGCCAGGCAGCGCGCCGTCGCCGACGCCCGCGTCCTGCGGGCCCTCGCCGAGGCGCACTCCGCGCCCGAGGCCGAGACGCCCCGCGACTGACCCCGGCCGGCCCGCCGCTCCGTCCGGACCCGCCGCGGCGGCCCCCGTCTTGATTAATCTGTGGGGCGGAGGCGCGCCGACAGCGCCTCCGCCCCTGCCGCCCGCGCGGTGCGCCGAGGGGCCCCAGCTATCCGAGGAGTGACCCTCTCCGGCGATGGACGGATCCTCCTGCAGTACCTGCGCCGCTCCCTGCCGGCACAGCGCCCGTCTCCCGGTGGGCGCGCACGCGGAGGCGGCGGCGTCATGAGCACCCCTCTGCTGCTCCTCGCAGCCGCCTTCCTGCTGATCCTGGCCAACGGCTTCTTCGTGGCCGCCGAGTTCGGCCTGGTCACCGTCGAGCGGGCGGACGCCGAGGAGGCCGCCGCGGGCGGCGACCGGCACGCCCGCCGGGTCGTCGCGTCCCTGCGTGAACTGTCCTTCCAGCTCTCCGGCACCCAGCTCGGCATCACCCTCACCTCCCTGGTGGTCGGCATGCTCGCCGAACCGGCCCTCGCCGCGCTGCTGGACGCCCCGCTCACCGGCGCCGGGACACCGGCGGGCGCGGTCCCCGGCGTGTCCGTGGTGATCGGCATGCTGCTCGCGTCCGCCGTGCAGATGGTGATCGGCGAACTCGTGCCGAAGAACTGGGCGGTGTCCCGGCCGATGCAGGTCGCGCGCTTCGTCGCCGGTCCGCAGCACGCGTTCGCCCGCCTGTTCCGCCCGGTCATCGCCGGGCTGAACGCCGTGGCCAACCGGCTGGTGCGGGCCATGGGCGTCGAGCCCGCCGAGGAGCTCGCCTCCGCCCGCACCCCCGGCGAACTGGTCTTCCTGGCCCGGCACTCGGCCCGCGCGGGCGCCCTGGAGCAGGACACGGCGGACCTCTTCGTCCGCACCCTGTCGCTGGGCGAGCTGACCGCCCAGCACGTCATGACCCCGCGCGTGCGGGTCAGCGCCCTCCAGGCGTCCGCGACCGCCGAGGACGTGGTCAACCTGACCCGCGCCACCGGCCTGTCCCGCTTCCCCGTCTACCGGGAACGGATCGACGAGATCGCCGGCATGGTCCACCTCAAGGACGCCCTCGCGGTCCCCGCGCACGAGCGGCTGCGCACCCCGGCCGGCCGCATCGCCCGCCCGGCGCTGCTGGTCCCCGAGACCCTGCCGGTGCGCCCGCTGCTCACCCGGCTGCGCAGCGAGCAGCCCATCGCGGTCGTCGTCGACGAGTACGGCGGCACCGCCGGCGTGGTCACCCTGGAGGACATCGTCGAGGAGATCGTCGGCGAGGTGCGCGACGAGCACGACGGACAGGACGTGCCGGAACTCGCCCCCGCCCCGCCGGAGGACGGCGACCCGGCCTGGGACGTCGACGGCGGCGCCCGGATCGACACCCTGCGCCGGGCCGGGCTGGAGGTCCCCGAGGGCCCCTACGAGACGGTGGCCGGCCTGGTCGCCGACGCGCTCGGCCGGATCCCGGCCGTGGGGGACCGCGCGGAACTGCCCGGCTGGCGGCTGTCCGTGCACCGCGTCGAGCACTACCGCGCGGAACGGGTCCGCCTGGTCCGTACGGCCCGGCTGCCCGTGGCGGAGGCCGCCGGATGAGCCTCCTGCACCTGCTGTCGGCCGCACTCCTCGTGCTCGCCAACGGCTTCTTCGTCGGCGCCGAGTTCGCCCTGGTGTCGGTCCGCCGCAGCCAGATCGAACCGCTGGGCACCGCCCGCGCCCGCCAGGTGCTGCACGGCCTGGAGCATCTGCCGCAGATGATGGCGGCCGCCCAGTTCGGCATCACCGTCTGCTCGCTCACCCTGGGCGCGGTCGCCGAACCGACCGTCGCCCGGCTGCTGGAGCCGGTGTTCGCGTGGATGCGCCTGCCGCACGGGGTGATCCACCCGCTCGGCTACGTCATCGCGCTCGCCGCCGTGGTCTTCTTCCACCTCGTCATCGGCGAGATGGTCCCGAAGAACCTGGCGATGGCCGCTCCCGAGAAGGCGGCCCTGTGGCTCAGCCCCGGCCTGGTGGGGTTCGCCCGCCTGTGCAGGCCGGTCACCGTCGCCCTCGGCGCCTGCGCCCGGGCCGTCCTGCGGCTGTTCCGCGTGGAGCCCAAGGACGAGGTGGAGGCCGTCTTCACCAGCGAGCAGCTCAACCGGCTGGTCGAGGACGCCGGCCAGGCCGGTCTGCTCGACCCGGAGGAGGCGGAGCGCCTGGAGGACGCCCTGGAGCTGGGCTCCCGCCCGGTCACGGACGTCCTGCTGCGCCGTGAGTCCCTGGTGACGGTCACCCCGGCGGTCACCGCGGGGCAGATCGTGGAGCTGACCGCCCGCACCGGGTACTCACGCTTCCCGGTGGCGGCCGAGGGCGGCGCCTTCATGGGCTACCTGCACGTCAAGGACGTCCTGGACCTGGAGGACGCCGACCGGGCCGTCCCGCAGCACCTGTGGCGCCCGATGACCACCCTGCGTCCCGAACTCCCGCTGGACGACGCCCTGACGGTGATGCGCCGGGCGGCCACCCACCTGGCCCAGGTGGCCGACGCGTCCGGCAAGGCGCTGGGCCTGGTCGCCCTGGAGGACGTCCTGGAGATGCTCGTGGGCGAGGTGCGGGACCCCGCCCACCGCGAGGTCACGCTCACCCCGCAGCGGGCGAGCGGGACACCGGAGGAGGCGATGGCCACCTGACGACGGGCGGTCCCTCGTCGTCACGCCCGTCGGGGTCTCACGGCTCCGACGGGTCCGAGGGGCCCCGCCCCGACAGCACCTCCCCGTACGCCTGCATCAGGTCCGGCAGCCGCAGGGTCGCCAGGTCCTCCCGGGACAGCGGCCCCGGGTACGCCGACAGCCGCAGGTCCCGGTAGGCGCAGCTCTTCTCGTACAGGGTGCGCAGGAACCGGCCGTTGCCCAGCTCGTCGATCCAGCCCTGGTCCACCACGTGCCCGGCGACGGAGCGCAGCTCGTCCAGGGCCTCCTCGTCCCACACGTCGCCGTTCTCCGCGGCCAGCACCTCGCCGATCCTCGTCAGCTCCAGCGGCCGGTAGGAGGGGAAATCCACGCGGGTGGTGAACCGGGACGACAGTCCCGGGTTCGCGGCCAGCAGCCGGTCCATGCCCTCCGGGTAGCCGGCGAGGATCACCACCAGGTGGTCGCGGTTGTCCTCGGCCCGCTTCAGCAGCACCTGCAGCGCCTCGTCGCCGTACGCGTCGCCCTTGCCGTACCCGGAGTTCGACAGGGAGTACGCCTCGTCGACGAAGAGCACCCCGCCGAGCGCGGAGTCGATCAGTTCGTTGGCCTTCACCGCGGTCTGCCCCAGGTACTCGCCGACCAGGTCCGCCCGCTGGGCCTCCACCAGGTGGTCGCCGCCGAGCAGCCCGAGGGCGTAGAAGACCCGGCCCAGGATGCGGGCGACGGTGGTCTTGCCCGTGCCGGAGGGTCCGGAGAAGACGAAGTGCCGTTTGGGCGGCTGCACCGGGAGGCCCTGGCCGGTCCGCAGCCGCGCCATGTTCAACTGCGCCGACAGCGCCTTGACCTGACGCTTCACCGGCTCGAGGCCGACCATGCGCTCCAGCTCCGCGAGCGCCTCCTCCAGCAGCGCCGGGTCGGTGGGACCCGGGGGCAGCACCGGGCCGGAGCCGCCGAAGCGCTCGCGCGCCCCCGGCCCGGCCGGCGGGGGCATCGGGGAGGGCGTGGGGCCGGGAGCGGACAGCCGCAGGTCGCGGCCCTCCGTCCCGAAGAGCGGGTCCAGGGTGTCGGGGCCGTCGACGGTGTCCTGCCCGACGCCGCTCAGGGTGATCGCGGCGAGGTCGGCGGAGTCGTCGTAGCCGTCGCCCTCGGCGATCGCGGCGAGCCGGGCGGAGGTGTCCATGAAGGCCGGATCGACCCGGTGCACGGCCCGGTACAGGGGGAGGGCGGCGGCGCTGCGTCCGGTGCCCTCGTGCGCGCGGGCCAGCCAGTAGCGCAGCTCCTTGCGCTGCGGCTGCTCGCTGCGGCACCGCATCAGCGCCGCCGACAGCAGCGGCTCGGCCTGCCCGTACATCTCCAGCCGCACCCGGGCCATGCCGCCGAACAGGCCCGCCTCGATGCCCAGCAGCGGGTCGTCGACGAGCGGGTCGGTGTGCCGGACCAGCTGCTCCCAGTCCTTGACCAGGTAGGCGCGGCAGGCGTGCAGGAAGCGCACCTGCGGGTCGGTGTCCACCGGGGGCAGCCCGGCGAGCGCGCGGTCCAGCTCGGGGACGTGCCGGCCGTCCAGCCAGTGCGAGGCGTGGGCGAGCAGCAGGTCGCGCGGGGTCTCCAGGACCGGCTGCACCCACCAGCCGAGCCAGTACCAGGAGTTGAGGGTGCGGCGGTGCCGGGCGCGCTGTTCGCCGAAGCGGTCGCGGTGGCGGAACATGCGCAGCAGCGCGGTCGTCGTGTCGACGCGCAGCGCGTGCAGTCCGAGCCAGCCGTCGGCCATCCCCGGATCGATCCGCACGGCGGTCCGGAACTCCTCCTCCGCCTGCGGATAGGCGCCCATCGTGTAGGCGTCCACGCCTCGCAGCCAGGCGAGGTCGGCCGGGGCCTGCGGGCCCTGCGTGCCGAAGTCCATCGCGTCCCCCACAGACCGTGCCCCCGTCGGTGTGCCGGCCGGCCCTCGGCCGCCGGCGCCCTGTGGCCGAACCGCCGTGCCGCGGACCGGAGTTGCCAGGTGCGTGAAGCGTCGTCGCCGGCCGCACCGAGGGGCATCGTACCTGCGGGGGCGCCGCGTCCGCAGGGTGCGGAGCAGGGGAAACGGAGAGGGAGAGGGGGCGCGTGGGAGGCGCGCGGAAGATGATCCTCACCCAGGGTGATCGTCATATGCCACTGTGCGCCCGGAAAGCGCGAAAAGGGCAGAACGAAGCCCCCGATCACGGGGGAACAACCGGGGGCTTCGCGTCTTCCGGCGGCTCCCGAAGGGCCGCACATTGAGAACGTAAGACCTGTACGGGCCCTGGGTCAAGCCGAGTTGGGGGACCGCGGCAACTTGTCCGGGACCGTTCTTCACGGGATCACCACATCGCCTACGACCCGTCACCGAGCGTGATCGAACAAGGCGCCTCCCCCGTCCCGGCAGGCCCGGGAACCAGCTCGTACCCCTGCCGCCCCTGCCGTACCAGCAGGTGCGCGAAGGGGCGCGAGGGGTCGTCGGTGAAGTGCGCGCGCTCCGCCCGCTCCCAGCCGTCCCAGAACGCCCGCTGCTCCTCGCCGTCCCGTGCCCGCCCCCGCGCCCAGGACTCCTCACGCGGCACGTCCATCCACAGCAGCAGCGCCAGATACGGGCGCAGCGCCTCGCGTCCGGCGCCGACGCCCTCCACGACCACCACCGGCGCGGCGGGCAGCGGGCGCGGCGGTCCGGGGCGCCGGGCGCGCCAGTCGTAGGGGGCGTAGTGCGCGGTCGTGCCCCGGGAGAGCGGGCCGATCACCTCGTCGCGCAGCCGTGCGGTCCAGTCGAACAGCTCGTCGTGGCGGGCGATGTCGTCGAGGTGCAGCACCGGGGCGCCGCCGAGCGCGGCGGCCAGCAGCCCGGCGAAGGTCGACTTCCCGGACCCGGCGTGCCCGTCGACGGCGACGAGCCGCACCGGGCCGCACGAGGGAGGGAGCCGGCGGATGCGGGAGGCGAGCGTGTGAATGACTGGTTCCCGGGACTGTGGGGGAGTGCGGACGGGAGCACTCTAGGCCCCGGACGGTACGGCGGTCCGTGCGGCCGGGACCCCGGCCGCACGGGCGGGAGACGCGCATCCGCGGTGGATCCGCCACTGGTCGAGTCCCCTGTCGGTGGGCGCCGCGCGGCCCGGATGCTGGCAGGATCCGCCCGGCTGCGTTCATAGTGGGGCCCACACCCGCTCCATCCGCCGGACGCACGCCCTCCGGCGGCCGTGCGCCGGTCCTGTCCCGACTCCGACACCTGGGGGTCCCCCACCCATGAGCAGAGCCGAACTGCCCTCCCGCAGAACCCTGCTGACCGCGGCGGTCGTCGCCGCCGTCGCCGGAAGCGCGGCGACGGCGTCCGCGTCCGTCCCGACCGCCGGCGCCACCCGGCCCGCGGCGCCCGGGCGGGCCGCCGCCCGCACCGTCGACAACCGCGCCTGGACCACGTACACCGACTGGCGCTCCGGCACCGCCGCCGGCGCCCGCGCCGTGGCCGGCGTCCGCCCCGGCCTGGTGGTCGCCGAGGCGGCCGGCACGACGGACTACACCGACCCGCACACCGGCCGCACGGCCGCCTGGGAGTACGCCACCTGGACCTCGCCCGTCCACCGCCTCGCGGTCCCGTCCACCGAGGCGATCGCCTCCTGGAACGCGCACACCCCCGAGGGCACGTGGATCCAGGTCGAGCTGAAGGGCACGTACTCCGACGGCACGGACACCCCCTGGTACGTGATGGGCCGCTGGGCGGCCGGCGACGGCGACATCCGGCGCACCTCGGTGGACGACCAGGGCGACGGGAGGAGCAGCGTCTGGACGGACACGCTCGCCGTCGACGACGCGTCCTCGGGGCTGCGCCTGGCCTCCTGCCGGCTGCGCCTGACCCTGTACCGCCGTCCGGGCACCCGCCTCACCCCGACCGTGTGGCGCCTCGGCGTGATGGGCTCCGACGTCCCCGACCGGTTCACCGTCCCCGCCTCGACGCCCGGCCTCGCCAGGGAACTGATCGTCCCGCGCTACTCGCAGGAGATCCACAAGGGCCAGTACCCGGAGTACGACAACGGCGGCGAGGCCTGGTGCAGCCCCACCTCCTCGCAGATGATCATCGAGTACTGGGGCGGCCGGCTCTCCGAGGAGCAGCTCTCCTGGGTCGACCCCTCCTACGCCGACCCGCAGATCTGCCACGCGGCCCGCCACACCTACGACTACCAGTACGCCGGGTGCGGCAACTGGCCGTTCAACGCGGCCTACGCGGCCACCTTCCCCGGCCTCCAGGGCGTGGTCACCCGCCTGCGGTCGCTCACCGACCTGGAGACGCTGATCGCGGCGGGCATCCCGGCCATCACCTCCCAGTCGTTCCTGAAGGAGGAGCTGACGGGGGCGGGCTACGGCACCGCCGGGCACCTGATGACCGTGATCGGCTTCACCGCCGACGGCGACGTGATCGCCAACGACCCCGCCTCGGACGACAACGAGGCCGTGCGCCGGGTCTACCAGCGGCGCGAGTGGGAGAACATCTGGCTCAGGACCAAGCGGTACAACGCCTCCGGGAAGGTCGCCTCCGGCACCGGCGGCGTCTGCTACCTGTACTTCCCGGCCCGCCCGACCCCGCGCCAGCGCAAGGCGCTCGCGGCGGTGGGCGTGCGCTGAGCCGGCGCGCGCGGCGGTCCCCGGCCGTCACCGGGGCCCGCCGCGTGTGACCAACCTCTCGGCGGCACCGGCCGGTTCCGGTGGCAAGGTGGAGGACGTCGCTTGGGGGGATCCACGCACCACGGAGACCAGGTAGAAGTCATGAGCGCCAACGCAGCCACCGTCACCCGCGTCCGTACCGGCGGACCCCGCGAGGACGGTCCGAAGATCGCCGAGCATGTGCTGGGCTGGACCCTCGTCGTGGTCCTCGCGATGCTCGTGACACAGCTGGGACTGCTGTAGTCCCGCGGCGCGGGCCGGCCTGTCACACCCCCGCGGGACCGTCCCGCCCCCCCCCGCAGGAGACCTGGGCCGGCAGTGAACCTCAGCCGGCGGTCCGCGGTGCCTCCCCCGGTTCGCGGCCCCCGGCGAGCGTCGGCCCGTCGCGCCGGACTTCATCGCCGTCGGACGCCGCCTGTTCGCCGACCGGCCCTGCGACGCGCCGTCGATGGACGACATCGCACGCCGGGCGCGGGTCGCCGAGGGCCTGATCCCCTGCTGCTTCCACTCCGAGCGGGGCTGCTGCCCGGCGATCACCGAGGACTCGGCGGCCGGGCCGGTCGCGCCGGCGGCGAGCGGTGACGAACTGCCGCCCGTGGAGCGGGTGCGGCGCACCGTCGGCAGTTGTCTGCGGTACGCGGAGCACCACCGGGCCGCCCGCCGCGCGATCGGGGGGGATGGCACCCGGTGTCTCCTCGTGGAGGAAGGGAGAACCGCGTTGTTTGACATGAGCGCGGCAATTCGATCGGACGGGAACCCCAGGAGGACTAGACCAGTTGGTCAATGGTGCGGGCCGATGCGATCAGCGGGAGGGCGCCGTACAGTGTCGTGGAAGTAAGCGGTCGTTAACTGGTGACGCGCCGCCGCCGATCGGGCATACTCACAGCGCACAGCCGCTGGTCAGCAGCTTCCGAGACCCGGGAGTGCGCCCACCGGCCAGGCACTGACACGACCCGGCGCGGACGCCTCCACCCCAGGCGCACGCCGATGTGCCCGAACAGGGAGGAGAGCGACGCCATGCCCGACCGCGCCCCGCAGCCGGTGGACCGGCTACTGCCCACGGACGAGGCCCGGGACCTGATCTCGCTCGTCCGCGACATCGCGCAGCGCGAGATCGCCCCCGGGGCGGCCGAGGAGGAGGAAGCGGGCCGCTTCCCGCGCGAGCTGTTCACCCTGCTGTCCGAGTCCGGCCTGCTCGGCCTGCCCTACGACTCCGAGTACGGCGGCGGCGACCAGCCGTACGAGGTCTACCTCCAGGTCCTCGAGGAGCTCGCCCGGGCCCGCCTCACCGTCGCCCTCGGCGTCAGCGTGCACACGCTCGCCACCTATCCGCTCGCCGCCCACGGCACCAAGGAGCAGCGCGCCGAGCACCTGCCCGCGATGCTCGGCGGCGGCCTGCTCGGCGGCTACTGCCTCTCCGAACCCTCCTCCGGCTCCGACGCCGCGTCCCTGCGCACCCGCGCGGTCCGCGACGGGGACGACTGGGTCATCGACGGCACCAAGGCGTGGATCACCCACGGCGGCGTCGCCGACTTCTACACGGTCATGGCACGCACCGGCGGTGAGGGGGCGCGCGGCATCAGCGCGTTCCTGGTGCCCGGGGACGCCGAGGGCCTCAGCGCCGCCGCGCCGGAGAAGAAGATGGGCATGAAGGGCTCGCCCACCGCCCAGGTCCACTTCGACGGCGTCCGGGTCCCTGACGCGCGCCGCATCGGCGACGAGGGGCAGGGCTTCGCCATCGCCCTGTCCGCGCTGGACGGCGGCCGGCTGGGCATCGCCGCGTGCGCCATCGGCGTGGCCCAGGCGGCGCTCGACGAGGCCGTCGGCCACGCCACCGAACGGCGCCAGTTCGGCAGGCCGATCGCCGACTTCCAGGGGCTGCGCTTCATGCTCGCCGACATGGCCACCCAGATCGAGGCGGGACGCGCGCTGTACCTGGCGGCGGCCCGGCTCCGCGACGCGGGCCGGCCATTCGGCCGGCAGGCCGCGATGGCCAAGCTGCACTGCACCGACGCCGCGATGCGGGTCACCACCGACACCGTGCAGGTCCTCGGCGGCTACGGTTACACCGCCGACTTCCCCGCCGAGCGCTACATGCGCGAGGCGAAGGTCCTGCAGATCGTCGAGGGCACCAACCAGATCCAGCGCATGGTCATCGCCCGCCACCTCGCGGGGCCGGAGACGCGCTGAACCGGCCGGACCCACGCCAGGACCCGGCGAGCCGGGCCCGCTCGGGCCCGCTCCGGGCCGCGCCGCCCCGCTCCGTCCCCCGTCCGCGTCAGGTCGCGGGGGAGGGGTGGGTCCGGGAGCCGCGGCGGCCACGGCCGTCTCGACGGGCGGCGGCGCGAACCCCGTGGCGCCGACGCCCGGTCGTCGCCTGCACGGGGTCGTCGTGCCCGGCCGACGCACGACCGGACCGGTCACGAGGGTCCGAGGAGGGCGTGCGCTCACCCGTGCCCCGTGCGGCGGAAGCGGAAAGGGGCGAAGGCGGCGAAGAGCGGGGGTGGCGGAGCTCCGCCGCCCCCGGGCCGGCCTGCGCTCAGGCGGCGTCGCGCCGCATCAGCGGGAACCGGATCGGACGCGATCCCGGTCCGCCGACGTGCGAGAAGGGCTGGGTCCGCCAGTCGAGTCCCTGCGGGAGCGTCAGCAGCAGGGCCGTGTCCTGCTCTTGGGGTGTGACGGTCTCGTCCGCGGGCCGGGCCTCGGACGCCCGGCGGCCGGTGCCGCGGCAGACCGTGAGCCCGAACGGGTTCCACGGCGAGGCGCACAGGGCGTGCTCCGGCAGGACCTCCTCGTCCGCCAGGAGGGCGATGGGCTGCGAGCAGTCCGGGCACACGACCCGGAACATCTCGAAGGTGTCGTACGGGTCGGCGTCCTCGTCCGGGGTGCCGGGTTCGACGTACTCCGGATCGGGCATGACGACCGGCTGCTGCCGCTTGGACGTGGTACGACCAGGGCGCTTGAGACTCTGCATTGGGTACTCCCCCTCGGGCTGGGCCGTTCAGGCGCTGCGGCCTCGACCACAGCAAGCACTTCCCTCGACCTCTCGGGGGTAATCACGGAAACATCACGGAGACGGCGCAACGGGTGTGGCGTTCGTCACACGCCACTCGCAGGCGCCGTCCGCGACGCCCGCACGCCGTCGTTCCGGTGTCCGAGGCGATGAAGCGCCCTGTAGGTTCAGCGCCATGGAGGAGCTGGACCGACAGATCGTGCAGCTGCTCGTCAAGGACGGGCGGATGAGCTACACCGACCTGGGCAAGGCCACGGGCCTGTCCACGTCGGCCGTGCACCAGCGGGTGCGGCGGCTGGAGCAGCGCGGCGTCATCCGCGGCTACACGGCGGTGGTCGACCCGGAGGCGGTCGGCCTGCCCATGACCGCCTTCATCTCGGTCAAGCCGTTCGACCCCAGCGCCCCCGACGACATCGCGGACCGGCTGGCCGGCGTCCCCGAGATCGAGGCGTGCCACAGCGTCGCCGGCGACGAGAACTACATCCTCAAGGTCCGCGTCGCCACCCCGCACGAGCTGGAGGAACTCCTCGCCAGGGTCCGCACCCTGGCGGGGGTCTCCACGCGTACCACGGTGGTCCTTTCGACGCCCTACGAGGCGCGGCCCCCTCGCGTCTGACGCGCCCGGCGGACTCGGGCGTCCGGCCCCGGACCGGGCCGGACGCAGCGGCGGGCGGCCCTGCGGCAGGCCGGTGACCGCGTCGGGCGGTGCCGGCCGGGGCGTGTCGGCCCTGAGCGTGCGACGGCCCGGGGGCGCGCGGGTCCGGGCGGTCGGCCGGGCCGGCTTCGCCGTGCCCCGTGCGGCCGTCGGCCCACGCGGCCGTGGGCCCGGTGGGGCGCCGTTCGGGCGCGGCCGCCGCACGGGCGGCTCGAGCCGCCGTCGGCCTGCCGCGGGCACGGCGTGTCGCGAGCGGGCCGGCCGTACGCCGCGGGGCGCCGGGAGGGGGCGCCGCCCCGAGCGGGACCTGCGTGCGGGGCCGTACGCCCGGCGCGCGAGACTAAGGGCATGAGTGAACGTACCGCCCCGCCGCCCACCGTCCTGCTCCGTCGCGGGGAGGTGCACAGCCCCGCCGACCCCTTCGCCACGGCGATGGTCGTCGAGCGCGGGCAGGTCGCCTGGGTGGGCTCCGAGGGCGCCGCCGACGCCTTCGCGGACGGTGTCGACGAGGTGGTCGACCTCGACGGGGCGCTGGTCACCCCGGCGTTCACCGACGCGCACGTCCACACCACCGCCACCGGCCTCGCCCTCACCGGCCTGGACCTGTCCGCCGCCGCCTCCCTGGAGGACGCCCTCGCCCGGGTGCGGCAGTTCGCCGCCGGCCGCCCGGACGACCGGGTGCTGCTCGGGCACGGCTGGGACGCCTCCCGCTGGCCCGGCGGCCGGCCCCCGACGCGCGCGGAGCTCGACGAGGCCACCGGCGGACGCCCCCTCTACCTCAGCCGCATCGACGTGCACTCCGCCGTCGTCTCCACCGCGCTGCTCGACCTCGTGGCGGGCGGCGTGACCCGTGAGGACCGGCCGCTCACCGGGGACGACCACCACGCGGTGCGCGCCGCCGCGCTGGGCGCCGTCACCCCCGCCCAGCGCACCGCCGCCCAGCGCGCCGCCCTCGCCCACGCGGCGTCCCTGGGCATCGGCACGGTGCACGAGTGCGGCGGCCCCGAGATCTCCTCCGAGGACGACTTCACCGGCCTGCTGCGCCTCGCCCGCGAGGAGCCGGGCCCCCGCGTCGTCGGCTACTGGGCCGAGCAGGACGTCGCCAAGGCCCGCGAGCTGGGCGCGCTCGGCGCGGCGGGCGACCTCTTCGCCGACGGCGCCCTCGGCTCGCACACCGCCTGCCTGCACGAGCCGTACGCCGACGCCGCCCACACCGGCACCGCGCACCTCGACGCCCGCGCGGTCGCCGCCCACGTGACCGCCTGCACCGAGGCGGGCCTCCAGGCGGGCTTCCACGCCATCGGCGACGCCGCGGTCACCGCCGTCGTCGACGGCGTCCGCGCGGCGGCCGAGAAGCTCGGCCTCGCCCGCGTGCGCGCCGCCCGGCACCGCGTCGAGCACGCCGAGATGGTCACGCCGGAGACGATCGCCGCCTTCGCCGAGCTCGGTCTCACCGCCTCCGTCCAGCCCGCCTTCGACGCCCTGTGGGGCGGCGAGGACGGCATGTACGCCCAGCGCCTCGGCGCCGAGCGCGCCCGCACGCTCAACCCGTTCGCCGCACTGCTGCGGGCCGGCGTCCCGCTCGCCTTCGGCTCCGACAGTCCGGTCACCCCGCTCGACCCGTGGGGCACCGTCCGGGCGGCGGCCTTCCACCGCACCCCCGAGCACCGCGTCTCCGTCCGTGCCGCCTTCACCGCGCACACCCGCGGCGGCTGGCGGGCGACCGGACGGGACGACGCGGGCGTCCTGGTGCCCGGCGCCCCCGCCGACTACGCCGTCTGGCGCACCGGCGAACTCGTCGTCCAGGCGCCCGACGACCGGGTGGCCCGCTGGTCCACCGACCCGAGGTCCGGCACCCCCGGCCTGCCCGACCTCACCCCCGGCCGTGACCTGCCCGTCTGCCTCCGCACGGTGGTCGGCGGCCGCACGGTCTTCGTACGACCGGGCGAGTGATCCGCACGGGCGGCGCGCTGACGATCATGCACCGCGCCGCCGTCGCGCGACCTGCGCATCCTCGCCTCCGACCAGGCACGTGACCCGCGTCGCGCAGGCAGGAGGGCTGTTGACAGGCGGCCGCGGGGGGCCGGTAGGTTCGGCCGGGTCCACCACCGGACGCCCGACCGGAGAACGTCCGGCCACTCGGGCCGGCGCCGCTGGGTCAGGGACGGTGTGCCGCACCGGGCACCGCCACTGGGAGCCAGGCTCAGCGCGGCGTGGGACCGAGGGACGTTCCCGCCGGCCGGGGAGGTGCGACCCCGGGTGGGGCCCGGACGCTCAGTAGACAACGGCTCCAGGGCGATCCGCAGCCGGCGGGTCCCGGGCCGGCCCGAAGGGCGCCGGGCCCCCCTCCGCTGTCCGTCCGCGCGCATCCGGCAAGGGAAGGCGTGCCTACCCGATCTCCGGGAAAGACGCCATCACATGTACGTCCTGTCACGTCACCGCGGGCCGCGCCGACTAAGGTGGGGTCCTGCGCACAGGACATGAAGGGGCAGCAGTGAACGACGGCGGCGGGACCCTCGCGGCAGGATCCCAGGGGCGGAGATTCGGCCCGCTCGGTACGGCCCTGGTGATCATCCCCACGTACAACGAGGCGGAGAACATCAAGGCGATCGTCGGACGCGTGCGCAAGGCCGCTCCCGAGGCGCACGTCCTCGTGGCCGACGACAACAGCCCCGACGGCACCGGCGAGCTCGCCGACGAACTGGCCGCCGGCGACGACCACGTCCAGGTGCTGCACCGCAAGGGCAAGGAGGGCCTCGGCGCCGCCTACCTCGCGGGCTTCCGCTGGGGCCTGGAGCACGGCTACGGCGTCCTGATCGAGATGGACGCCGACGGCTCCCACCAGCCCGAGGAACTGCCCCGGCTGCTCACCGCCCTCAAGGGCGCCGACCTGGTGCTCGGCTCGCGCTGGGTGCCCGGCGGCCGGGTGGTCAACTGGCCGAAGTCGCGGGAGTTCATCTCGCGCGGCGGCAGCCTCTACTCGCGCATGGCGCTCGACCTGCCGCTGCGCGACATCACCGGCGGGTTCCGCGCGTTCCGCCGCGAGACGCTGGAAGGCCTCGGCCTCGAGGACGTCGCCTCCCAGGGGTACTGCTTCCAGGTCGACCTCGCCCGGCGCGCGGTGAAGGCCGGCTACCACGTCGTCGAGGTGCCCATCACCTTCGTGGAGCGCGAACTCGGCGACTCCAAGATGAGCCGGGACATCCTCGTCGAGGCACTGTGGCGGGTCACCGCCTGGGGCGTGGGGGAGAGGGTCGGCAAGGCCCTCGGACGCGACGACGACAAGCCCCGCCAGCCCCGGGCCGGCAAGGCCGCCCCGGCCGCCCCGGTCAAGGAGACGACGCCGGGCGCCGAGCGCTCCGAGCCGTAGGAGAGCCGCAGGGCGGCGGGGCGGGCCCCGCTTATCCCGTGCTGAGCCCGGCCCAGGCACACTGGGGGTATGACGACTGGTGCTCAGAGCCCGTACTCCGCCCGGCCCCGGCGCTCCCGGCTGCGCACACTGCTGCCGTTGAGCGTCGCCGCATGGCTCGTGCTGGAGATCTGGCTGCTGACCCTGGTCGCCGGGGCGTCGAGCGGCCTGGTGGTCTTCCTGATCCTGGTGGCCGGCATCGTCCTGGGCTCGTACGTGATCAAGCGGGCGGGCCGCCGTGCCTTCAAGAACCTCACCGAGGCCGTGCAACAGCAGCAGACCGGCGCTCCCGTGTCCCCGGATCCCCGGCCCGACAGCGAGGGCAACGGGCTGACGATGCTGGGCGGCCTGCTGATCGTCCTCCCCGGCCTGATCTCCGACGCGCTGGGGCTGCTCCTGCTGGTGCCGCCGGTCCAGAAGGCCGTGAGCCGGTACGCGGAGCGCACCTTCGAGCGCAAGCTCCGCGAGGCCGCCGCGCGGAGTCCGCTGGGGGACGCCTTCACCCAGTCCCGTGTGCACCGCCCGGACGGCAAGGTGGTCCAGGGCGAGGTCATCCGGGACGAGCCCGAAGGCACCCCCGAGGGCACCCCGCGGCCCCCGCTGACGAAGTAAGGACGGCCCGGCCGCGTCCGGGCACGCGGACAGGACCGAGGGCGCCGTACACGTACGGCGCCCTCGGTCCTGTCGCTGTGCGTCCGGGCGGACTCCCGCCGGGATCAGGCCGACTTGCGGCTGTCCCGCGGATGCACCGCGATGTTCATCGCACCGGACCGCAGAACGGCGAGACGCTCCTCGAGGACCTCTTCGAGCTCCTCTCGGGTGCGCCGCTCCATCAGCATGTCCCAATGCGTACGCGCCGGCTTGGCCTTCTTCTCCTCCGGGCCGTCACCGTCCACCAGGAGTGCCTGGGCACCGCAGACCTTGCACTCCCACTCCGGCGGGATCTCCGCCTCGACCGAGAAGGGCATCTCGAAGCGGTGCCCCTTCTCGCATGCGTACTCCACGGCCTGGCGCGGGGCCAGGTCGATGCCGCGGTCCGTCTCGTAGCTGGTCACCACGAGGCGCGTGCCGCGAAGAGCTCGCTCACTCATGAATCGTGCCTCCCGGGCTTGTCGCCCACAGGACAGGTGTCGCTGTCGTCGTCATCCGGTCAACGTCCGGTCGGCGGTAAAGATTCCCGTTCGGAGTCCCGTTCCGGGTCATGTGTCACCGTCGTGGCCGCAGCCTTTGTCAACCAGTGCAGTACCCACCGACGCCCGGTTTGTCACATCCGGTCACAGATGTGACACAGCGGTTCGGCATCTTTGACGCGCAGTAACGGTACGCCTGGCAGGCCAAACGCGTACACTACCGCCCTTTCGCGCCGAGCGCTAAATCCGCTGGGGCACCGGGTTGCCCGCGTCGGCGATCGCCCGCCGTACGGGTACCCGCGCGAGCAGGACGAATCCCAGCACGAAGAAGCCCACCAGGGAGATGATCGCGTCCCGGTAGCTGCCCGTGAGCTGGTACGTCAGACCGAACAGCAGCGGCCCGAGCCAGCTCAGCCCCCGGTCGCTGATCTCGTACGCCGAGAAGTACTCGGCCTCCTTGCCGGGCGGGACCAGATGGGAGAAGAGGGAGCGCGACAGGGCCTGGCTGCCGCCGAGGACCAGACCGATCCCGGCGGCCAGCACGAAGAACCACCCGGGCGCGCCGGCCGGCAGGAAGTACCCGGCGGCCAGCGTCAGCGTCCAGGCGACCAGCGAACCGAGGACGGTGCGCTTCGCCCCGTACCGCCGGGCGAGCATGCCCAGCAGCAGCGCGCCCGCCACCGCCAGCACCTGGACCAGCAGCACGGCCACGATCAGCGTCGACTGCCCGAGTCCCAGCTCCTTCGAGCCGTACACCGAGGCCTGGGAGATCACCGTCTGGATGCCGTCGTTGTAGACCAGGTACGCCAGCAGGAAGGCGAGGGTCAGCGGGTGCCGGCGCATGTCGCGGATCGTCGCTGCGAGCTGCCGGAATCCGGGCAGGGCCGCCTCCCGGGCGGGGGCGCGGCGGTCCCGCAGCCGGCGCAGCGGGATCACGGCGAACGCGCCCCACCACAGCCCGGCCGATGCCAGGCAGATGCGCACCGCCATGCTCTCGGACACCCCGAAGCTGTCGTGCCCCGTGTAGAGGACGAGGTTCGCCACGAGCACCAGCGCGCCGGCCGCGTAGCCGAAGGCCCAGCCGCGCGAGGAGACGGCGTCCCGTTCCTCCGGCGGCGCGATCTGCGGCAGGTAGGAGTTGTAGAGCATCATCGCGACCGACTGCGCGGCGTTCGCCACCACCAGCAGCAGACCGCCCAGCAGATACCGGTCGCCGTCGAGGAAGAACATCCCGGCGGTCGCCGCGGCACCGGTGTAGGCGGCCGCCGCGAGCAGCGGCTTCTTGCGTCCGGTGCGGTCGGCCGCGGCCCCCGCCAGCGGCATCACCAGCACCGCCACGATCACCGACAGGGACACCGCGTACGCGAAGAAGGAGCCCGCCCGCACGGGTATGCCCAGCGGGTGCACGAACCCGTCCGCGTCCGCCGCCGCCTCGGCGACCGAGGTCAGGTAGGGGCCGAGGAACACGGTGACGACGCTCGTGGAGTAGACGGAGCAGGCCCAGTCGTAGAAGTACCAGCCGCGCTGCTCGCGCCGCCGCCCGGCGCTGTCGTCCGCCGCCGGTGACCGCACGGTGTCGGTGTCCACCCGTGCCCTCGCTTCCCCGTGTGCGCGCCGGGACGACCGGGGCGCGAGGGTCTCAGACCCAGGTGCCGCGGTCCTCCATGACCTCGCGCAGTGTGCCGATGTGATCGGTCATGATGCCATCCACCCCGAGGTCCAGGAGCCGGTGCATGCGTTGCGGTTCGTTCACGGTCCACACGTGGACCTGGAGGCCGCGCGCGTGAGCCGCCCGCACGAAACGCTCGTCGACCACGCGGACACCCGACCGCTCCTCCGGCACCTGGGCGGCGACCGCCGACCGGCGCAGCGGGACCGGCAGTCCCCAGGAGCGCAGCCGCAAGCTGAGCACGCCCCGGGTGCCCAACGACGTGGCGAGACGCGGCCCGGCCAGCCGCTGGGCGCGCACCACGCGCGTCTCCGAGAACGACCCGACGCAGATCCGGTCCCAGGCCCCGGTGCGCTCGATCAGGTCCAACAGGGGGCGCAACGCCGGTTCGGCCTTCACGTCCACGTTCCAGCGGACGCCGGGGAAGGTCTCCAGCAGCTCCTCGAACAGGGGGACCGGCTCCTGCCCGGCCACCCGCGCCCGCGCCACCTCCGCCCAGGGCAGGTCGGCGATCCGGCCCGCTCCGTCCGTCACCCGGTCCAGGGTGGCGTCGTGGAAGGCGACGAGGCGGCCGTCGCGCGTGGCGTGGACATCGGTCTCGATGTACCGGTAGCCCGCCTCGACGGCGCTCCGGAACTGCCGGACGGTGTTCTCCAGCCCGTCCGCGGCCCCGCCCCGGTGGGCGAAGGCGAGCGGTCCGGGATGGTCGAGGTACGGGTGGCGTATCCGCGGGGTCACGACCGCAGTATCGCCCGCCGGGGCGTCCGCCCCGCGACGACGGTGCTGCCCTCGCCCGGTGCGGGGACCGCGAAGACGCGCAGGAACAGCTGGGCGAGCGGGCCGATGGCCACCGCGTACAGCAGGGTGCCGACGCCGACCGTGCCGCCCAGCACGAAGCCGGTGACCACCACCGTGATCTCGATGGCCGTGCGGACCAGGCGCACCGACACCCCCGTGCGCTGGTGCAGCCCCGTCATCAGTCCGTCGCGCGGACCCGGACCGAACCGGGCCGCGATGTACAGCCCGGTCGCCGCGCCGTTCAGCACGATCCCCACCGCCATCAGCGCCACCCGTACGGCGACGGCGTGCGCGTCCGGGACCACGGCCAGCGTCGCGTCCATCGCCGCGCCGATCACCAGCACGTTGGAGACCGTGCCGAGCCCCGGCCGCTGCCGCAGCGGGATCCACAGCAGCAGGACCGCCGCGCCCACGGCGGTCAGCACCACGCCCATGGACAGTCCGGTGCGCTCGGACAGGCCCTGGTGCAGGACGTTCCACGGCTCCAGGCCGAGTCCGGACCGCACCAGCAGCGCCGAACTGGCCCCGTACAGGGCCAGGCCCGCGTAGAGCTGGAACAGCCGCCGCACGAGACGGCGCTCGCGGAGCGCGTTTCTGGCCAAGAGGTGCCCCCTGTGGTGGAAGTGGACCGACGCGTGCCACCCTGGAGCCTGACTGGTCATGCCCTCCATGGCCAATCCGGGGAAGGTGGACTGATTTGTATGGTGCGGTGGACGTCCGCGGTGGGGGCCGCTCAGCTGGCCCGGCTGCTCGGTTCCCAGCAGGACCGCCCGGCGGGGCCCGGCAGTCGGCGTCCGCCCGCCTACCGCGCCCTCGCCGACGGCATCCGCCTGCTGGTGCTGGAAGGGCGCGTGGCGGTCGCCGCGCGGTTGCCCGCCGAGCGGGAACTCGCCCTCGCCCTGTCGGTGAGCCGCACCACCGTGGCCGCCGCCTACGAGGCGCTGCGCGGCGAGGGCTTCCTCGAGTCGCGGCGCGGCGCCGGAAGCTGGACCGCCGTCCCGGCCGGCAACCCGGTCCCGGCGCGCGGTCTGGAGCCGCTGCCGCCCGAGGCGCTCGGCTCCATGATCGACCTGGGCTGCGCCGCGCTGCCCGCCCCCGAGCCGTGGCTCACCCGCGCCGTCCAGGGAGCGCTGGAGGAGCTGCCGCCGTACGCGCACACCCACGGCGACTATCCGGCGGGGCTGCCCGCCCTGCGCGCGATGATCGCCGACCGCTACACCCGGCGGGGCATCGCCACCATGCCCGAGCAGGTCATGGTCACCACCGGCGCGATGGGCGCCATCGACGCCATCTGTCACCTCTTCGGCGGTCGCGGCGAGCGGATCGCCGTGGAGTCCCCCTCCTACGCCAACATCCTCCAGCTCATGCGCGAGGCCGGCGCGCGGCTCGTCCCCGTCGCCATGGCCGAGGGGCTGGCCGGCTGGGACCTGGACCGCTGGCGCCAGGTGCTGCGGGAGGCAGCCCCGCGCATCGCCTACGTCGTCGCCGACTTCCACAACCCGACCGGGGCGCTCGCCGACGAGGACCAGCGGCGCCGGCTGGTCGACGCGGCCCGCTCGGCGGGCACGGTGCTCGTCGCCGACGAGACGATGAGCGAGCTGTGGTTCGACGAGGACGTGGAGATGCCGCGTCCGGTGTGCGCGTTCGACCCCGCCGGGTCGACGGTCATCACGGTCGGCTCGGCGAGCAAGGCGTTCTGGGCCGGCATGCGCATCGGCTGGGTGCGCGCCGCCCCCGACGTGATCCGCAGCCTCGTCGCCGCCCGCGCCTACGCCGACCTCGGCACACCGGTGCTCGAACAGCTCGCCGTGAACTGGCTGTTCGGCACGGGCGGCTGGGAGGAGGCGGTCGAGCTGCGCCGCGCCCAGGCCCGGCGGAACCGTGACGAACTGGTGAGCGCGGTCCGGCGCGAGCTGCCCGGCTGGGAGTTCGAGGTCCCCCGCGGCGGCCTCACCCTGTGGGTCCGCACGGGCGGCCTTTCCGGCTCCCGCCTGGCCGAGGCGGGGGAGCGGGTGGGCGTGCGCGTCCCGTCCGGACCGCGCTTCGGGGTGGACGGCGCGTTCGAGGGCTATGTCCGGCTGCCGTTCACGGTGGGCGGCGCGGTCGCCGAGGAAGCGGCGGTCCGCCTGGCGGCGGCTGCCCGTGTCGTCGAGACGGGCGGGACGTCGGGCGGGGAGCTCCCGCGCACATTCGTGGCGTAACCCCTTCAGGGGGCGCGGGTGACGCCCTCAGGGTGCGGGGAACTGCGTGAGCGGCCGCGGCCGGGCCGCACCCGTCGTTCGACCGTGCCCGGCAGGGCGCTGGAGGCGAGGCCGACCGGCGGGGCGCCTTCCTCAGAGGGGGTGTCCCCGGCGCCCGCCCGTGCTGCCGTCCGCGGCACGACTGCCCGCGGACGGCGGCGGGTTGCATGGTCACCGGCGGGTGACGCCCTCAGGGGCGCGGGGAACTGCGCGACCGGCCGCGGCCGGGCCGCACTCGTCGTTCGACCGTGTCCGGCAGGGCGCTGGAGGCGAGGCCGACCGGCGGGGCGCCTTCCTCAGAGGGGGTGTCCCCGGCGCCCGCCCGTGCTGCCGTCCGCGGCACGACTGCCCGCGGACGGCGGCGGGTGACAACGCCCTCACGAGGAGGATTCCGCCACTGCCGCGCTCTCCGGGGCCGGTGGAGCAGCGGCCGGTTCCGACGCTTCCGTGTCCGCCGCGAGCGCCGCCGCCGCGGCGACCTTCTCCGTGGCCGCCTTGTCCAGCCGCACCGCCTCCGGCACCGGACCCGGCTCCTCGTCCGCCGGGGTCGTGCGGGGCGGGAGCAGGTCGAGGACGGCCTGGCGGTGGGTCTCGCTGGTCGCGTCGTCGTAGGGGTCCGGGGTCGCCGGGACCTGGAGGCGGTGGACCGGGCCCGTGCCGAGGCGGGCGTAGCCGCGTCCGGGCGGCACCTGGTCGACCGGCGTGGTGTGCGGGGGCGCGCCCAGCACGGTCTCGAGCTGGGCGGCCGTGGCGGGGCCGAGCACGACGCGCGCGCGGGTGTGCTGCCGTACCGGGCCGGCCAGGGCGTCGAGGCCGTCGAACTGTTCCGCGACCACCACGGTGACGTTCGCCGCGCGGCCGTGCCGCAGCGGGGCCTGGAGCAGGGACTGCGGATCGGTGCTGTCCTCCGCCGCGGCCAGGTGGGTGAAGACGCTCGGCCGGTCCAGCAGCAGCCACAGGGGGCGCCGGGTGTCCTCCGGCGGCGGGTCGCCCGCCTGGTGCGCCTTGCTGGCCGCGGTCAGCCGGCGCTCGGTCTCGTGGGCCGCCCACTCCAGGCTGGTCAGCGCCCCCGACAGGGCGCACTCGACGGCGAGCACGCCGTCCCGGCCGGTGAGACAGGCGTACTCGCCGGTCCCGCCGCCGTCCACGATCACCACGTCGCCGTGGTGCAGCGCCTGGAGGGCGATGGAGCGCAGCAGGGTCGAGGTGCCGCTGCCCGGCTGGCCGACCGCGAGCAGGTGCGGCTCGGTGGAGCGGACGCCGGTGCGCCACACGACCGGCGGGACGTCGGTCCGCTCCTCGCCGTGCGGGCCGTGGGTGAGCGGCAGCGTCCGCTGCACGCGCGTGGGGTCGGTGAAGCCGAGCACCGTCTCGCCGGGGGCCGTGACGAAGGGCTGTGCGGCGATGTCGGTGGGCAGCGGGGCGAGGACGCGGACGGTGAGCTGGTTGGCCTCCTCGTCCCACGCGAAGTGGTACTCCCGGCCGCGCCCGCACTTGGCGCCGAGCAGGTGCTCGATCCGCGCGCGGGACTCCGGCTCGGCGTCCGTGAAGTAGGCCGGGTAGGCGATCACCAGGTGCGCGAGGCGGCCGTCGCCGTCGAACTCGTACTCGGAGAAGACCTCCCCCCAGTCGCCGCCGCGGGCGTACAGCGGCTCGGGGTCGTCGCTCGCCGAGAAGTACGGCACCAGGGCCTCGTACAGCGACTTCAGACGCTGTGACTGGCCGGGGGCGGGCCCGGCGGGCGTCGCGGGCGTGCGGTCCCGTCCGTGCCAGGCCGCCGCCGCCATCAGGGCGACGACGGCGAGCAGCGGGCCGTACGGCGCGAGCGCCACGGCCAGCAGCACCGCCGCCAGGCCGAAGAGCAGCGTGCCGCGCCGCTCCTTCGGGGTGTCGGCCCACCTGCGCCGTCCGGCCGAGGCCAGCCGGCGCAGCCCGCGCGTGATGGTGATCAGCGGGTGGAGGACGTCCGTGGCGCTGTCGGCCGCCGTCCTGGCCAGCTCCCGGCTCCGGGCGAGCTGGGCGCTGCCGTTGCTGAGGACGCGGGGAAGGGGACGCCGGGCCACTGCTGTCTCCAGAGGGTGCGTACGGGCGGGCGGGGCGTGGTGGGGCGGGTCAGAACTTGAACCCGCCCAGGAGGCCGGCGAGGCTCTCGCCGCCCGCCTTGATGCTCGGCGCGATGGCCGTGCTGGCCAGATAGAAGCCGAACAGCATCGCCACCAGTGCGTGCGACAGCTTCAGTCCGTCCTTGCGGAAGAAGATGAAGACGACGATGCCGAGCAGCACCACGCATGAGATCGAGATGATCATGTGAGTTCTCCTGGTTCGCGGGGACAGTCACCATGAGTCCTTCCCTGATCACAGCATGTGTCTATACGATAAAAGGTGCAACTGGGTGGATATCCGCCCCGAATGCCCGGCGGAGTCCGCGCTGAGCATTACCTCGGGCGCGTCAGGTCATGTGCCGCCCGAGCCAGTACCCTGGCGATTCACCCGTACGGCTGCCCACGTGCAGACGTACGCCCTGTTCCCGATGTGTCCCCGTGCAGTGAGAGGCGGTCCGGCGATGAGTGAAGCCCCCGACCCCGAGGTCGTGGAGCTGGCGACCAAGATCTTCGATCTGGCCCGGCGCGGCCGCACCGAGGAGCTCGTGGCCTACGTCGACGCGGGCGTCCCCGCCGACCTCACCAACGACCGCGGCGACTCCCTCGTGATGCTCGCCGCCTACCACGGCCACGCCGGTGCGGTGCGCGCCCTGCTGGCCCGCGGCGCCGACGCCGACCGCGTCAACGACCGCGGCCAGACGCCACTCGCGGGAGCGGTGTTCAAGGGGGAGACCGACGTCGTCAAGGCCCTCCTGGAGGGTGGCGCCGACCCCTCCGCGGGCACCCCGTCGGCCGTCGACACGGCCCGCATGTTCGCCCGCACGGAACTGCTCGAGCTCTTCGGCGAGGGCTGAGCGACTCCGCTCCGACCAGCGACGACACGGAAAACGGGGGAGGCGGTACAGGGCCGCCGAAATACGGTCGCGGCAGATGTGACCGCCGGGTCATCATGACGACGTGATTCACGGACGCGATGGCTGGGCAGGTGTTGCCGCACCGCGCGGGCCGTGACGCGGTCCGCACGGGCCACCGACGAGAGGCAGAGAGAGATGGTCTACAACGAGCAGGAAACGGCGGGCGCCCCGACGTGTTGTCACGCGGCCAGGTGACCCACACTCCCGGTTGCGTCGACGCTTGATGTGAGGCTGTTTCCCATGTTCGATCCGGTCATAGCGCCCAGCGGTACGCTGCTCGGCCTGCTCCAGCGGGGCCGCGGCGACGGCACACTGCACGCGCTCACCGCCCCGCGCTCCGAGGCGCTCGCGGCGCTGAACCACTGCGTGCTGCGCGACCCGCGCCACGACTGGCAGGTGGAGAACCGCTCCCTCTACTACGCCCGCCTCTACCTCGACCTGCACGGCGGACTCGACGCCGTCGAGGCCCACCTCTTCGCCCCCGAGGACGTCCTCGACACCGACGAGTCACGCACCGGACTCGCCCTCGCCGTCCTCGGCCACCTCGCCTCCTACGGCCGGCGGGACGCCCTGCACCTGTTGCGCAGGTACGCCGCCCAGGGCACCAACTGGGCCTGGGCCCTCGACGAACTGGCCCTCCGCGACGACGACGCGGGCCTGCGGTCCCTCGCCGGCCCGGTGCTCGCGCGCTTCTCCACCGATCCCCAGGGCGAGGCCGAACTGGCCGCGACCGTGCGGGACGCCTTCGAACCACGTCCCTGGCGCCTGTGGGCCGACGACCCGCGCCCGGCCGTCGCCACGCGCGTACGGGCCGCCCGGGAGGCCGGCTCCTTCGACCGCTGGCAACGGCAGATGCGGCCCGCCGGGCCACGCCCCGGCTGGAGCGTCCAGGCCGTGTTCGACTGGGCCCAGCAGGGTCTGGACCGCGGCGCCGCCCTGCACGTGCCGGCCGCCCGCTGTCTGTCCGCCGTGGCGGGCCCCGAGGACCGGCCGGAGATCGTCCGGGCCGCCCAGGACGGCACCGACGGAGCCCGGTGCACGGCGTTGCGCTATCTCGCCGACACCGGGGACCCCAGTGCCCTCGACCTGATCGAGGGCGCCGCGGCCGACGGCTCGACGGCCGTCGTGGACGCCGCCGTCGACGCCTTCGAACGCATGCGCAGCACGGCCGCCGTCGACCGGGCGCGCGGCTGGGCCCGCCGGCCCGACGTGCTGGGCGAGGCCGCCGCACGCGTGCTCGCCTGCCGGGGCGGGGCGCGCGACCGCGACCTGGTCCTCGCCGCACTCCGCGAGGCCGTACGGGGCGAGGGCCCCGACGCGACGACCCTGTGGACCCTCGTCGACGGCGCCGGGCGCCTCGGCATCGCCTGCGCCGCACCCGTACTGCGGCACGTCTACCGCGAGACCGCCTCCTCCCATCTCCGCGGCCGCGCCGCCCGCGCCCTCGCCGCCACCGACCCGTCCTTCCCCACCGGCTTCGCCGTCGAATGCCTCTGGGACTGCGAGGAGACCACCCGCGAGATCGCCGCCCGCCACGCCGAGACCGGCGACGCCCGCGTGGTCGACCGTCTCCGCCGCCTCGCCGCCGACCCGGCGGAAGAGGCCGAGGTCCAGACGGCGGTCCGCAGCAGGATCGGCCCCGAGGAAACGGCGGTGTGATGTCCGGGGCCCGCCGGGGCCGGCGAGGGGGGCCCGGGGGCGCAGCCCCCAGGCGCCTCAGCGACCCCGGCGTGCCCGCGCGGCGACGAACCGCACCGGCGTCCCCGGCCGGGCCTGCGCCGCCGCGGACAGATCCGCCGCGTGCACCACGGCGATGACCGGATAGCCGCCGGTCGTGGGGTGATCGGCAAGAAAAATCACCGGCGTCCCGGCGGGCGGTACCTGGACCGCCCCCAGAACCATTCCCTCACTGGGCAGCTCATCGCACCGCGCGCGCTCCAGCACCGGACCCGTCGTACGCAGTCCGATGCGATTGCTCGCCGGCGAGACGAAGAACGTGCCGGACAGGAAGCGCCGCAGCGCCTCCCCGGTGAACCAGTCGTCGCGCGGCCCCGGCGTCACGCGCAGGACGAGTTCGGCGGGCGGCGCCGCCTGCGGCGCCACGTCCACGCGCGCGTGGGGGCCCGTCGGCGCACCGAGCGGCAGCACCGTCCCGTCCGCCAGCGGCGCCGGACCGAGACCGGACAGCAGGTCCGTGGAGCGGCTGCCCAGCACCGGCTCCACGGCGACCCCGCCGGAGACGGCGACGTAGGCGCGGACGCCGAGGACCGCCGGCCCGACGTCCAGCACGGCCCCGGCGCGCACCCGCACCGGCGCGCCCCAGGCGGCGGGACGTCCGTCCACCCTGACCCGGCAGGGCGCCCCGGTGACCGCCACCGTGACGGTGGAGCGGGGCCGCAGGGAGCAGCCGTCGAGGGTGGTCTCCAGGACGGCCGCGTCCGGGCCGTTGCCCACCAGACGGTTGGCGAGCGCGGCGGCCGGGCCGTCCAGCGCGCCGGAGCGGGGGACGCCGAGGTGGGCGTGGCCGGGGCGGCCGCGGTCCTGAACGGTCGTCAGGGCCCCCGCCCGTACGACGGAGAGCGCGCGGTCCGTCATGCCGTCGGCCCCGTCGGGGTCACCGGGACGAACCGCACGTGCGTGCCGGGGGAGAGCAGCGCCGCGGGTTCCCGGGTGTGGTCCCACAGCACCAGGTCGGTGGTGCCGATGAGCTGCCAGCCGCCGGGGGAGGAGCGCGGGTAGACGCCGGTGTACGGTCCGGCGAGGGCCACCGAGCCCGCCGGGACGGACGTGCGCGGGGCGGACCGCCGGGGCACCTCGTAGCGGGCGGGCAGACCGGTGAGGTAGCCGAAACCGGGGGCGAACCCGCAGAACGCGACGCGGTACTCGGCGTCCGCGTGCAGGCGGGCCGCCTCCGCCGGCGTGACGCCCCAGTGCGCGGCCACGTCCGCCAGGTCCGGGCCGTCGTAGCGCACCGGGATCTCGACCGTCCCGGCCGGACGCGGCGGGGCGGGCGGCACCGGGCGCGAGGTCAGTTCGGCGGCCAGGCGGGCAGGATCGGGCAGGCCGTCGAGCAGCACCGTACGCGCCGCCGGGACGATCTCACGGGCCGTCAGCTCCCCCTCCGCGCGGCGGCGCAGCAGCTCCGCCAGGAGCGCCTGTGCCTCCTCGCCCGTGGCGACCTCGACGAGCAGCGCGTCCTCGCCGACGGGCAGCGTCCTCATGCGAACGCCTCCACCCGGACCCCGGACGCCTCCAGGGCGTCCCGCACCCGTCGCGCCAGGTCCACCGCGCCCGGCGTGTCGCCGTGCAGGCACAGGGAACGGGCCCTCATCCGGATCCGCCGCCCCGAGAGCGCCACGACCTCCCCGCTCCGGGCCAGGTCCACCGAACGTTCCACAACGGCCCCCGGATCGGTGACCAGGGCGCCCTCCTCGCCGCGCGGCACCAAGGTGCCCTCGTCGGTGTACGCGCGGTCCGCGAACGCCTCCTCGACCGCCGGCAGCCCCGCCTCGCCGGCCACCTCCAGCAGCCGTGAGCCGGGCAGCCCGAGCACGGGCAGCGCGGGGTCGGCGAGAACCACCCCGTCCACCACCGCGCGGGCCTGCTCCTCGTCGCGCACCACGCGGTTGTAGAGCGCGCCGTGCGGCTTGACGTACGCCACCCGGCTCCCCGCCGCGCGGGCGAACACCTCGAGGGCGCCGATCTGGTACGCCACCTCGGCCGCCAGTTCGGCGGGCGGCACGTCCATCGCGCGCCGCCCGAACCCCGCCAGGTCGCGGTAGGAGACCTGGGCGCCGATCCGCACCCCGCGCGCGGCGGCGAGTTCGCACACCCGGCGCATGGTGGGCGCGTCCCCGGCGTGGAAGCCGCAGGCCACGTTGGCGCTGGTCACCACCGACAGGAGCCGCTCGTCGTCGGTGAGCCGCCAGTGGCCGAACCCCTCGCCGAGGTCGGCGTTCAGATCGATCGAGGTCATGAATCCTTCGTTCCTTCGTGCGGATGAGGGCCGGCGGGCGCCGTGCGGGTGCCGGTCAGACCACGCGGAACTGCTCGTCCCGCGCGTCGCCCACGAACATCCGGCCCGGCGCGTGCGTGAGGGCGAACGGCGGCCGGGAGGCCATGACCGCCGCCTGGGGGGTGACCCCGCAGGCCCAGAACACCGGGATGTCGTCCGGTGCGAGGTCCACCCGGTCCCCGAAGTCGGGACGGTCCAGGTCGTCGACGCCCAGCGCGGACGGGTCGCCGCAGTGCACCGGACCGCCGTGCACGGCGGGCATCAGACTGCTCTCCCGGATGGCGGCGTCGAGGTGTTCCGGCGGCACGGGCCGCATCGACACCACCATCGGGCCGCTCAGCCGCCCCGCCGGGCGGCACTGCCACGTCGTCACGTACATCGGGACGTTCCGGCCCTGCTCCAGGTGGCGCAGCGGCACGCCGGCCGTCGCGAGCGCCCACTCGAAGGTGAAGCTGCAGCCGATGAGGAACGACACCAGATCGTCCCGCCAGTACGCCCGCACGTCCGTCGGCTCGTCCACCAGCTCGCCGTGCTCCCACACCCGGTAGCGCGGCAGGTCGGTGCGCAGGTCGGCGTCCGGGGCGAGCACGGTGGTGGCGGAACCGGCGTCGGTGACGTCGAGGACCGGACACGCGCGCGGATTGCGCTGGCAGAACAGCAGCATGTCGTACGCCCAGTCGGCGGGCACGGAGACCAGGTTGGCCTGGGTGTACCCGGCGGCCACGCCGGCCGTGGGCATCGCCAGGCCCTCCCGGAAGCGGGCGCGGGCCGTCCGCGGGCTCCACGCGCGCGCGGTGTCGTCGGCGAGGTGGCCGGCGAGCACCACAGGGCGCTCGTCCACGGCGGTGCGGACGGTGTCGTCGGCGGCGTTCACTCCAGCTCCTTCCCGCGCGTCTCCGGCAGCCCCAGCAGCGCCAGCGCGGCCAGGCCGTAGCCGATCGCGCCGAAGACCAGGGCGCCGCCGACGCCCCAGCCGTCGGCGAGGAAGCCGACGGTGGTGGGGAAGACGGCTCCGACGGCGCGGCCGGTGTTGTAGGTGAAGCCCTGGCCGGTGCCGCGCACGGCCGTCGGGTACAGCTCGCTCAGGTAGGAGCCGAAGCCGCTGAAGATGGCCGACATGCAGAACCCGAGCGGGAAACCGAGGACGAGGACCAGGGTGTTCGCGCCGTTCGGGATGTTCGTGTACGCCACGATGCACACCGCCGACAGCAGGGCGAACAGCCAGATGTTGCGCCGGCGGCCCAGCCGGTCCGTGAGGTGACCGCCCGTCAGGTACCCGAGGAACGCGCCCGAGATGAGGAATGTGAGGTAGCCGCCGGTGCCCACGACCGACAGGCCGCGCTCGGTCTTGAGGTAGGTCGGCACCCAGGTGGCGAGGGTGTAGTAACCGCCCTGCACGCCGGTGGAGAGCAGGACCGCGAACAGGGTGGTGCGCAGCAGACCGGGAGAGCCCGCGCGGGCCGGCTGGAAGATCGCCGCGAACGATCCCTTGTGCACGCTGTTCTCCCGGGCGGCGGCCGCCTCCGGCGCGTCCTGCACGCTGCGCCGCACCCACACCACGAGCAGCGCGGGCAGCGCGCCGGTCCAGAACATCACGCGCCAGGCCAGGTCGTCGTCGACCAGGGAGAAGATCGCCGTGTAGACGATCACGGCCAGGGCCCAGCCGACGGCCCAGGAGCTCTGCACCGCGCCGAGGGTGCGGCCCCGGTGCCGGGCGCCGGCGTACTCGGCGACCAGGATCGCGCCGACCGCCCACTCGCCGCCGAAGCCGAGGCCCTGCAGGGCGCGGAAGACCAGCAGCGTCTCGTAGTTGGGGGCGAAGCCGCAGGCCACGGTGAACACCGCGTAGGTGATCACCGTCAGCAGCAGCGCCCTGACCCGGCCGATGCGGTCCGCCAGCACACCCGCGAGGGCGCCGCCGACCGCCGAGACGAGCAGGGTCACGGTCGTCAGCAGACCGGTCTGGCCGCTGTTCAGGCCGAAGTACGCGGACAGCGCCACCATCGTCAGTGGCAGCGTGAAGTAGTCGTACGAGTCCAGGGCGTAACCGCCGAACGCGCCGCCGAACGCGCGTCGGCCGCGCGGACCGAGTGCGCGCAGCCAGCCGAACGCCCCGTCCTCGGACGGGGGTCCGGGCTTGACGGGGGGTGGGGAGCCGGTGAGGGCGTGGGGCGGAGGAGGGGTCGTGCTCATGGGCACCTCGCAGAAAGGACGGGGGTGCGGGAAAGGAGTGAGCCGTGCCGGTGCCCAGCAAGGTAGAGGATCGTTGAACGATCCTTCAATACCCCTGTTGTCTCGTTCTTCCGCGTGCGCTTGAATTCAGGCATGGCAGAGCAGACGAGCGGACTCGCCGACGACCGCGCCCTGTTGGGCCGCACCAGCACCGCCGAGCGCGTCGCGGACATCCTCAGGAGCCGCATCGCCGAGGGGTTCTTCCCGCCCGGCACCCGGCTGTCGGAGGACAGCATCGGCGGCGCCCTCGGGGTCTCCCGCAACACGCTGCGCGAGGCGTTCCGGCTGCTCACCCATGAACGGCTGCTCGTCCACGAGCTCAACCGGGGCGTGTTCGTCCGGGTGCTGACCGTCGAGGACGTCGAGGACATCTACCGCACCCGCCGGCTCGTCGAGTGCGCCGTCGTCCGCGGGCTGGGCGAGCCGCCCTACGCCCTCGACGGGCTCGCCGGGGCGGTCGCGCAGGGGCAGCGGGCGGCGCGCGAAGGTGACTGGAAAGCGGTGGGCACGGCCAACATCCACTTCCACCAGGAGCTGGTCGCCCTCGCCTCCGGCGAGCGCACCGCCGAGCTGATGCGCAGCGTCTTCGCCGAACTGCGGCTCGCCTTCCACGTGGTGGACGAGCCGCAGCGGCTGCACGAACCGTACATCGCGCGAAATGTCGAGATCCTCCAGGCCCTTCAGGCGGGCGACCGGGACGCGGCCGAGCGCCTGCTCGCGGCCTACCTCGACCTGTCGTTGGAACGGGTGGTGGAGGTCTACCGCCGCCGGGTCGGGGACGGGGAGTAGGACCGCGGGGAAACCGGCCGGTGCGGGTGGTCCGCAGGCCGCGGGAACGGGGCGCTTCTGCCTCGTTTGGGCCGTTGTCGGACCGAGGACCTAGTCTGTGCACCGTGACTTCGCCTGCATCGACGGACAGCGTTCCGCCCCAGCTCAGCGCGGGGCCGCGCCCCGCGCCGGGCCCGGCCGCCGACGAAGGACTGGCGCGGCGGCTGCGCGCGCTCGCGTGCACCGCGCCGCTGCACGACCTGGACGCCCGCAAGGCCAATCTCGCGGGCGAGTACTCGGTGTACGGCATGGCGGAGATCGCCCTCGCCGCCATCGACCTGGTCACGCTCACCATGGACTTCGACACCGGCGCCGACCACGAGCAGATCGTCGCCCGGCTCGTCCCGCGCGCCGCCGCGCAGGCCCCCGACCGCCCCGCCGCCGAGCACGAGCGGGTGGCCCGCTGGGTCCTGGAGAACCTGATCAACGTCGGCAGCGTCGACCGCGGCTTCCGCGCCGTGTACGGCGTGTTCGGCCCGGACGGCACGTACGTCCGCCGCGACTACGACTTCAAGCTGATCGAAGAGGTCCCGGGACCCGGCGGCACGGTGTACCTGCGCACCACCGACGAGGCGGTCAACGTCCTGGTCGGCGCCCTCGACACGGACGTCACCAGCGCCCAGATCGCCGCCGAGGTCAAGCTCGAGGTGCTGATCAGCCGGGGCAGGCTCGCCGACGCCCAGCTCGCCGCCGAGCAGGCCCGCTACCGCACGGTGCAGTACTCCGAGACCCTGCGCCGCGCCCTGGAGGCCACCCGGCGCAACGTCCGCGCGGTGGACTGGCTCAGCGCCGTGCCCGACATGATCGCCGAGGCGCTCGACCACGTCGCCGACCGCTACCGCCACGAGAACGCGATCCTCACCAACATCCGCAAGGCCCGCGACGAGTCCGAGGACCCCGGGCACAAGCGCCGCGCCGCCGAGCTGGTGGACATCGTCAAGGACTGCATCCGCCGTCACACCCAGCTGCAGTCCCGGCTGCTGGAGGCCGGCCCGCTGTTCCGCGCCGAGCAGGACCGGCAGGCCTTCGCCACCCCCGCCGCGGCCGCCGGCACCGACCTCTACGGCCAGCTCCTCGCGCCCCTGCTGCCGCTCCCCGTGGAGCAGGCGTCCCGGGTCACCGACGCGTTCTTCGCCCACGGCACCGGACTGCGCACACCCGTGTCCGTCCGGGTCGCCGACCTCGTCGAGATCCTGCTGACCCCGCCCGTGGAGCGGGAGCACCTCGGTGCCGAGATGCCCGAGCCGGACCTCATCGCCACCCCCGACGACAGCCGTTTCAGCGAGGAGCAGCTCGCGGCCGCCACCGAACTGCTGGACCTCCCGGCCGACGCGCCGCGCCGGCTGTCCGGGCTGCTCGCCGAGGCCCGCCGCAAGGACCCCGAGCTGCCCTACCTGGTCGCCCTGCTGGCGGTCCACGCCGCCAGCCCGCCGGTCGGCACCGCCTACCGCCAGGGGGAGCGGAAACTGCTGTTCGCCGTGGACGACGGCACCGCACTCGACGACCCCGAGTTCGGCGGCGCCGACCTCATCGTGGGCACGGCCCTGCTGGACGCGGCGGGCATGGCCGCGGACCGTGCGGAGGCGGCGTGACCGCGACCCGAGCAGCCCGCGGCGACACCCCCCGCACCGATCCCGTCCGCACCGATTCCGCCCGCACCGATTCCGCCCGCACCGAGGAGCCCCGACCGTGACCGAGCACGCCGACTGGAGCGAGCCGGAGCCCGCGGCGACGCCGGCGAGCACCGTCGTCACGCCCGCCGACGCCGCCGACGCGGCCCGGCTCGTCGCCTTCGGCCTCCAGCCCAAGCTCCAGCCCGCCCGCGACCAGGAGTACGCCGACCTGCTGCGCCGCTACCGGGAGGACCCGCCGTTCGCGCGGCTCGCCGACGCCGTGGCCACCGGCCTCGGACTCGTCGTCCTGGAGGTGTCCCCGCGCGCCGGCATGGCCGTCACCGCCGCCGAGGACTCCGTCTTCGCCGTCCGCATGGGCGACTACGCGCGCCGCGCCTCCGCCGACGGCGGCGACCGCTTCCTGCACGGACTCGCCCACCTCGCCGTCGCCGCCATGGCCTTCCCCCGCCCCGAGGACCTCGCCGACGACGGCTACATCGGACGCGTCACGGTCAACGGCGTCGACGCCTTCGTCCGCCAGGCCTGCCACCGACTGGAGGAGCGGGCCGCCGAACAGGGCGAGAACACCGACCCGGCCACCGACGCCCCCGGACTCGAGGCCGCCTGGCGGATCTGGTCCCGGCGCAGCGCCACCGGCGCCACCAAGGACGCCCGCCGCCTGGCCGGATCCACCACCGGCATCGTCGCCAAGGCCGTCTCCTTCCTCACCGACTCCGGCTTCCTCCAGCGCACCGGCGACGACAACGGCGGCACCTACCGCACCACCGCCCGCTACCAGCTCCAGGTCCGCGACATGGCGGGCAGCGCCGCCATGGCCGAACTGCTCGACCTCGGCGTCGTCCCCGTCACCGACGGCACCCCCACCCTGCTGCCGCCCGAGGACGGCGACGACCTGGACCTGGTCGCCGACGCCGGCCTCCCCTTCCACTCCGTCTGACCCCCACCCCACGAAGCCTCACGAGAGTCCGCCATGTACGAGCTGTCCCGGGTCCGCCTCTACTCCATCGGACCGGCGGGCGCACGCTACGCCGACACCGTGCTCGACCTGCGCGGCGTCGGCGCCACCGTGCCGAACCCGGCGCCGACGCAGGCGGAGTTCTTCGCGGACGAGCCCGTCGGCCCGCCCCGCAGGCCCGCGCCCGCCGGCGTGCTCTTCCTGGAGAACGGCGGCGGCAAGTCCGTCCTGCTGAAGCTGATCTTCTCCGTGATGCTCCCCGGGCACCGCAACACCCTCGGCGGCGCCAGCTCCGGCGTGCTGCGCAAGTTCCTGCTCGCCGACGACTGCGGCCACGTGGCGCTCGAATGGCAGCACGTGCAGACCGGCGAGTGCGTCGTCGTCGGCAAGGTCAGCGAATGGCGCGGCCGCCAGGTCTCCAACGACCCGCGGAAGTTCGCCGAGGCCTGGTACTCCTTCCGCCCCGGTCCCGGCCTCAGCCTGGACAACCTCCCCGTCGCCGAGGCCACCTCCGTGCGCCCGCCCGTCGAGGGCCAGTCCGGTGCCCGTGGCCGGCGCCGCACCATGAAGGGCTTCCGTGACGCCCTCACCGAGGCGGGCAAGACCTACCCGCACCTGGAGGTGCACTGGGAGGAGATCCACGAACGCTGGACCGAACACCTCGGTGACCTCGGACTCGACCCCGAACTCTTCCGCTACCAACGGGAGATGAACGCAGACGAGGGCGAGGCGGCCGGTCTCTTCGCGGTGAAGAAGGACTCCGACTTCACCGACCTGCTGCTGCGCGCCGTCACCGACACCCGCGACACCGACGGACTCGCCGACCTGGTCAGCGGCTTCGGCAACAAGCTGGGCCGGCGTGCCGAACTCATCGCCGAACGGGACTTCACCGCCGGGTCCGTCGACCTGCTCGGCCGCATCGTCGAGGCCGCCGACGCCCGCACCCGGGCCCGGGAGATCCACGCCTCCGCCGAGCGCCGCACCCGCACCCTCGCCCGCCGGCTCTCCGCGCGGGGCGCCCAGGAGCGGGAGCGCGCGGCCGACCTCGCCCACCGCGTCACCGCCGCCGCGCACGCGGTCACCCAGGCCGAGACCGCCCGCGGGCACAGCGCCCGTGTCTCCGCCGAACTCGCCTACCGGCACGCCTCGTTGGCGCTCGCCGCCGCCGAGAAGTCCGCCGCCGCCCAGAAGCGCGAACTGGCCGACGCGCGCACGCTCCACTCCGCCTGGCAGGCCGCCGAGTCCGTGCTGCGCCACCGGGCCGCCGCCGACCGGGTGGCGCGGGTGTCCGCCGCGATCCAGGAGGCCGAGCGGGACGCCGCCCCGGCCCTCGCCGCACGCGCCAAGGCCGCCGTCGACCTGGTCCGCGCCCTGCACGCCGCCGCGCGGAACGCCGAGAACCACGCCAACGAGGAGGAGGCGCGCTCCGCCGCCCTGCAGGAGGCCGGCGACGGCGCCCACCGCGACTCCACCGCCGCCGCCACCGAGGCGCAGCGCGCCCGCAGCGAGATCGGCCACCTGCGGCAGCGGCTCGCCGAGGTCGAGCAGGAGACCGCCGAGGCCGTCCGGGCCGGCTGGCTCGACGACAGCGCCCCCGACGCCGACCCGGCCCGCGCCGCCCTCGCGGCCAGCGACGCCGAGAAGACCGCCGTCGCAGCCTGGGACACCGCCCGCGAGTCCGCCCGCCGGGCTACCGAGCACGCCCGTGAGACGGCCGCCGCCGAGAGCCGCGCGGAACTCACCGCCGCCCGCGCCGCCGACGCGGCCACGGCGGCCGAGCGCGCCCACGACAGCGAGCGGCGCACCGCCGAGGCCCTCGCCGCCGAACAGCGGCTGGCGGAGCTGCTGAGCCTGCCGGGCGCCTCCGGCAAGCGCCGGGCGGCCGTGCCGGGCCGGCACACGGACACCGACACGGCGGGGAGCGGTCCCCACGAGGGCGGACTGAGCGCGGAGGAACTCGACCGGTTCGCCGACGAGCTGCGCGAACTGCTCGACGACGCCGTGTCCTCGGCGGAGCGGCAGCTGTTCGAGCTGCGCACCGCCGCCGCGGACGACGCCCGCATCCTCGGCGCCCTCGGCGACGGCGGACTGCTGCCGCCCGGCCCCGACGTACTGGCCACCGTCGAGTTCCTCGGCGAGCACGGCATCCCCGCCCTCCCCGGGTGGCGCTACCTCGCCCAGGCCGTCGACCCCGCCGACCACGCGCGCGTGCTGGCGGCCCGCCCCGAACTCGTCGACGGCGTCGTCATCACCGACCCCGACTCCCACGTCCGCGCCCGCGAGGCGCTCGGCGACGCCGCCCTGCTGCCCCGGTCCGCCGTCGCCGTCGGCACCGCAGCCGCCCTGCTCGCGCCCACGCCCGCGTCCGACTCCGGCGACGTGTTCCTCGTACCGCCGAACCCGGCCATGCACGACGAGCACGCCGCCGACGAGGAGCGGCAGGCGCTGCGCGCCCGCGCCGCCGAGCGGGACGAGGAGATCCGGACGCTCGCCGCCCGGCTCGGCAAGGACCGCGAACTCGCCGCCCGGCTCGCCTCCTGGCGCACCGGCTGCCCGGCCGGACGCCTCGCCGAACTGGCCGCCACGGCCGAGCGGGCACGGACCTTCGCCGAGGAGGCCGAGGCCGAACTCGCGGAGGCGCGCAGCCTCCGGGCGGAGGCCGAGGAAGCGGCCGCCGAGGCGGCCCGGGTCCGGGACGAACGGCAGGAGGCGGCCCAGAAGGCCCGGCGCGCCGCCGACGCCCTCGCCGGGCTCGCCTTCCGGCTGCGCGAACGCGCCGGATGGCAGGCCAAGCTGCGCGAACTGGCCGACGACGCCGCCGAGGCGGAGGCCCGCGCCCAGTCCTGCCTGGAGCGGGCCCGTGCCGCGGACGAGGACCGGCGCGCCGCCCAGCGTGCCGCCGACGACGCCCGGCGCACCGCCCGCGCCCTGCGCGCCGAGCGCGCCGAGATCGCCGGCGCCCCCGACGACCTGCCCGAGGACGGCGACGGCGCCCCGCAGGCGTCCCTGCCCGCCCTGCGGGAGGCCTACCGCGCCGCGTCCCAGGTGTACGAGAAGGTCGGCGTCGGCGCCGACCTGCGCGCCGAGCAGGCCCGCGCGGAGAGCGACGAGAGCGCCGCGCGCGCCGAACTGGACCGGCTCAGCAACAAGGTCCGCACCCGCGCCGAGCAGCTGCTGGAGTCGCCCGACGGGGCCGACGGGCCCAGCCGGCAGGCCGCCGCGGCCCGCGCCGAGGAACTGGTGCAGCTGCTGGAGACCCGCATGTCCGGCGCGAGCGAGCAGCTCGGCCGGCTCCGCGGCGAGGCCGAGCGGCTCGCCCCGGCGGACGGCGAGGCGCACACCGAGCTGCCCGAGGAACTGGTCCCGCGCGACGCCGAGCACGCCCAGGCCCTCCTGCGCACCGCCACCGCCGAACTCGCCGCCTGTGAGGAGCAGTTGCGCCAGGCCCGGGAGGCGCACGCCGAACTCCTCGCCACCCACCGGGCCGCCGAGGACGCGGCCGGCGGCTTCGACGAGATCGCCGCCATGCTCCGCGACCTGCTGCGCGAGCACGCCGCCGAGGAGGAGCAGGAGCAGCCCGAGGCCTACCCCGGCGGTCTCGACGACGCCCGGCGGTCCGCCGCCGAGGCACGCCGCTCGCTGCGCGGCTGCGCCGCCGACCTGTCCGCCGCCGAGGCCGCGGTGCGCGAGGCCGGCGACGTGCTGGTGCGGCACGCCAACTCCACCCGGTACGAACAGGTCCGCACCCCGGCCCGCCAGCAGATCCGCGAACTGCCCGCCTCCGCGCTGCCGGAGCACGCCAGGAAGTGGGCCGACGCCTTCGCCCCCCGGCTGCGGGTGCTCACCGACGAGCTGGAGCAGCTGGAGCGCAACCGCGACTCGATCGTGGACCGGCTGCGCGGCCTGGTCGAGTCCGCCCTCGCCACCCTCCGCTCCGCCCAGCGGCTGTCCCGGCTGCCGGAGGGCCTGGGGGAGTGGTCCGGGCAGGAGTTCCTGCGCATCCGTTTCGAGGAACCCGACCAGGCCACCCTCACCGAGCGCCTCGGCGAGGTCATCGACGAGGCCACCCGGGCAGCCGTCAAGAAGAACTCCGACCTGCGGCGGGACGGCATGTCCCTGCTCCTGCGCGGGGTCGCCGCGGCCCTGCGGCCCAAGGGCGTCGCCGTGGAGATCCTCAAGCCCGACGCGGTGCTGCGCGCCGAGCGGGTGCCGGTCGGGCAGATGGGCGACGTCTTCTCCGGCGGGCAGCTGCTCACCGCGGCCATCGCCCTGTACTGCACGATGGCCGCGCTGCGCTCGAACGACCGGGGCCGCGACAAGCACCGGCACGCGGGGACGCTGTTCCTCGACAACCCCATCGGCCGGGCCAACGCCACCTACCTGCTGGAGCTCCAGCGGGCGGTCGCCGACGCGCTCGGCGTCCAGCTGCTGTACACCACCGGCCTGTTCGACACCACGGCCCTGGCCGAGTTCCCGCTGGTCATCCGCCTCCGCAACGACGCCGACCTGAGGGCGGGCCTGAAGTACATCAGCGTGGAGGAACACCTCCGCCCCGGCCTCCCCCAGCCGGACCCGGGCCAGGAGACCCACAGCGAGATCACCGCCACCCGCATGTTCAAACGGCCGGCCGCGACGACCTGAGCGGCGGCCGCGAAGCACCTCGCGGCGCCGTGACCGCCGGTCGCTTCGGCTGCGGGGCCGGGGCTGCCACGCCCCGCCACGCACCGGGTCCCACTCCCCGGTGCCGGCCGCTCGCGTTGGCGTGACCGGCCGGTCCGCGCTCGGGGCCACGGGTGAAACGTCCCGGGCGCGCCGGACGGTCCGTGCTCGAGTGGGCCGCCCGCCCGCCCCGACCGCCCATCACGCGGTCCCCGGCGGCATGACCTTCGACGCCGTGGTCCCCGACGCGTCGAGCCTGACGACCCGCGCGGCGCCGCCAAGGGCGTGACGTGCCGCCCCGCCCCGCTCGGGTGCGCGGTGGCGCCGGCCGTCCGGCGTCGCCCTCGCCGCGGGCGGCGCCTAGAAGCCGTACCCCATCCGCCGCGACAGCTCCTCCGCTGCGGCCGCCGTCCTGGCGCCCAGCCGGGGCAGGCGATCCGGCGTCATCCGGAACACCGGGCCCGAGACGCTGATCGCGGCGATCACCGCGCCGTCGTGCGCGTGGACCGGTGCCGCGACGGCGACGAGTCCCAGTTCGAGCTCCTCGCGCGTCGCCGCGTACCCCTGCTCCGACACCCGCTCCAGCTCGTCGCGCAGCACGGACGCCTCCGTGACGGTGTGCTCCGTGAACCGGCGCAGCGGGCGGGCCAGATGGTCCTCGCGCAGCGCGGGCGCCATGTGGGCCAGGAACACCTTGCCGCTGGACGTCGCGTGCAGCGCTGTGCGCCGGCCCAGCCAGTCCTGCGCGGTCACGGCGGCCGTACCGCGCGCCTGCATGATGTTGACGGCGGCGTCCTCGTCCAGCACCGCGGTGTTCACCGTCTCGCCCAGCTCGTCGGCGAGGTCCCGGCAGACCGGGACGGCCTCCTGCGAGACGTCCAGCCGCACGGCCGCCGCGCCCGCGAGGCGCAGCACACCGGCCCCGAGGTGGTACTTGCCCCGGTCGCCGGCCTGCGCGACCAGACCGCGGTTCTCCAGAACGCCCAGCAGCCGGAACGCGGTGGAGCGGTGCACGCCCAGTTCGCCGGCGATCTCCGTGACCCCGGCCTCACCGCGCCGGGCGAGGATCTCCAGCACGCTCACCGCGCGGTCCACGGACCGCACGGCGCCGCTCGCGCTCTTCTCCCGCTCTCCGGGCCGTCCCGCACGGGTCATGGCCGGCCCCCATCCCTCCGAACGCCCGGTGCGCGCGGGCCGCCGGGCCGTCGCGCACCGCACTCACCTGTGCGTCGTACGGAACGTCACCCTACCGACGGCGCGTCCTACGGGTGCGACAACTGCCCGGCGCCGCCCCGCCGACGTATGCGGGCCCGCTCGCGCTCGGCGGCCCGCTGCTGACGGCGGGCCTGCCGCCGCTCGCGGCGCAGCGCCCGGGCCGTGCTGCTGGGCGTGGACACCACGCCGTGCCGCTGGTTCCACACCTGGCGGGTCACCCACACGTCGAGCACCGCCCAGGTGGCCGCGATGGTGCTGACCACGCTGCTGACGACCATCGGGAAGGCGAGCCAGGATCCGGCCAGCGTGCACAGCAGGGCCACCATGGCCTGGATCAGTGTCACCGCGATGACGAGCACCGACCGCACCGCGGCCGTCCGCACCGGATCGGGCATGCGGCGCCGTTTGGCCGGCTCCTCCACCCACAACGGCCGGTACGCCGGCCGGTCCTCGGCCGCTTCCCGGACGGGGCCGTCGTCCGCCCGCCGTCCGGCCGCGTCCGTCACACGCTCCGCCACCGCGGCGCCCCGCCGCGTCACATCCCGCGCCGCAGTGCCGTCCTCGGACGTCCCGCGCCGCTCCGCCGTGCCCATCACCGTGTCACTCCCCACCGCCGCCAGCCCACTGCCCATGTCCGAAGACCCGGCTCCCCATTGGCTGCCCGGCTTGCGCTGTTTTACGCCGCCCAGGTGCGGGACACGGCTCCTGTGGCCGATTCGGCCCCCATGTCCCACAGGTAAGGACGTGCGGAGCGTCGTGAAGATTCCCGGCCGGGAAAGTTTTCGGCCAACAGCCGCACGTGACCCGGTGGAAAGGGCCGGGAAACCCGTCCCGGGCTCCGGGAGGCGATCTCCCGCAATGGGCGGACAACTCAGCCTGTACCCACCGCCTGCCGGAACCCAACCCTCCGGCCGGGTCTTCGAGTTGACCCCGATGCGGTAGTAGGCTCGCGCCGTTTGTTGACGCACATGCGTGCCCTCGGTCACCCGAGGGGCCGAGCTGGGGGAGGCCATGCGCTTTCGCGGGAAGTCCATCCGCCGGAAGATCGTGGCGCTGCTTCTCGTGCCGCTGGTGTCCCTGACCACGCTCTGGGCCTTCACCACGGTGATCACGAGCCGCGAGGCGAGCCACCTGTTCGACGTGTCGTCCGTGATGGAGGAGGTCGGTTACCCGGTCGAGGACACCGTCCGCGTCCTCCAGCAGGAGCGCCGGCAGACCCTCGTCCATCTCGCCGACCCCCGCGCCGCCGACGGGCTCTCCGCCCTCAGGCGCAGCCGTACGGCCACCGACAAGGCCGTGGCCGCCGTCCGCCGGAGCGCGTCCGCCGACGGCGTGCGCGAGGCCATGCACGGCGGCTCCGGCAAACTCGACGCCGTCCTCGACTCGTTCGAGGGCATCCAGTCCCTCCGCCGCAGCGTCGACGACGGCACCGTCGACCGCCGCCAGGCCCTCGACCTCTACAACCGCCTCGTCGACCCCTGCTACGTGCTGCTGGCCGACCTGCACGTGGTCGAGGACGTCGGCCTCGACAAGCAGTACCGCGCCCTGGTGAACCTGGCCCGTGCCCGCGAACTGCTCGCCCGCCAGGACGCCCTGCTCGGCTCCGCGCTGATCGTCGGCGAGCTGACCCCCACCGAGGTGCGGGACGTCTCCGACCTGATGGCCCAGCGCACCCTGCTGTACGAGTCGGCGCTGCCGCAGCTCCCCGCGGACGAGCGCGACCGCTACGAGACGTTCTGGTCGAACGCCGCCACCGCCCCGCTGCGGGTCGGCGAGCAGGCGGCCGTCTTCGCCGAGAACGGCAAGCCCCGCGGGGTCACCGCCAAGACCTGGGACACCGCCGCCGGGGAGGTGCTGGAGGAACTCGCCACCCTCAACGACCAGGCCACCGACCGCTACCAGGAGCGGGTGCGGCCCGTCGCCGTGGGCGTCATCGCCAAGGCCGTCGCCGCCGGTGTGCTCGGCCTGGCCGCCCTGCTCGTCTCCCTGTTCCTCTCCGTGCGCGTGGGCCGCAAGCTCATCCGCGACCTCAGGCAACTGCGCCTGGAGGCCCACGAGGCGTCCGGGGTGCGGCTGCCCAGCGTGATGCGCCGCCTCTCGGCCGGCGAACAGGTCGACGTCGAGACCGAGGTCCCGCGCCTGGAGTACGACAAGAACGAGATCGGCGAGGTCGGCCAGGCCCTCAACACCCTGCAGCGCGCCGCCGTCGAGGCCGCGGTCAAGCAGGCCGAACTGCGGGCCGGCGTCTCCGAGGTCTTCGTCAACCTCGCCCGCCGCAGCCAGGTGCTGCTGCACAAGCAGCTCACCCTGCTCGACGCGATGGAGCGCCGGACGGACGACACCGAGGAACTCGCCGACCTGTTCCGGCTGGACCACCTGACCACCCGCATGCGCCGGCACGCCGAGGGCCTGGTCATCCTGTCCGGCGCCGCCCCCTCCCGCCAGTGGCGCAAGCCCGTGCAGCTCATGGACGTCGTACGCGCCGCCGTCGCCGAGGTCGAGGACTACGAGCGCATCGAGGTCCGACGGCTGCCCCGGGTCGCCGTCACCGGACCGGCCGTCGCCGACCTCACCCACCTGGTGGCCGAACTGCTGGAGAACGCCACGGTGTTCTCCCCGCCGCACACCGCGGTCCAGGTCGTCGGCGAGCGCGTCGGCAACGGCTTCACCCTGGAGATCCACGACCGGGGCCTCGGCATGGCCGCCGACGCGCTGCTCGACGCCAACCTCCGGCTCGCGGAGACACCGGAGTTCGAGCTGTCCGACACCGACCGGCTCGGCCTGTTCGTGGTCAGCCGGCTCGCCCGGCGCCAGAACGTCCGGGTCTCCCTCCAGCCGTCCCCGTACGGCGGCACCACGGCCGTCGTGTTCATCCCCGACGCGCTGCTCACCGACGACGTGCCCGACACCAACGGCGTCGGATTCCGCCTCGACCGCCCGCGCCGTACGGAGAAGGAACCGGCCGACAGCCGCCGCACCGGGCTCTCCCAGGTGCCCGTGGCCCTGCCCGGACTGCCCGCCTCCGTGCTGGACGGACCGGTCGAACTGGAGGCGCCCGTCGACCTGGACGCCCTCGACGGCTTCCCCGCCCTGGACGACGAGGACCGCGAGCACGGCGGTCTGTTCCGGTCCCGCCGCTCCCGCGCCGACGACGAGCGTCCCGGCAGCGACACCTCCGGACACGACACCGCGCGGTACGATCCCGCCCCGGACGACCGGGACGGGACGACCGGCGAGCGGGGGAGCGGCCCCGTGCCGCTCACCCGCCGGGCCGCCCCCAAGCTGGTCAGCTCCCACGGCCGCCCGGTCCGCGACCCGCGGGCCCGGGACGGACGGACGGACGACGACACCGCGGCCCCGCACACCCGTCCCGACGCGGACGAGCCCCCGCCGCTGCCCTCCCGGCGCCGCGGCGGCACCGGCCGACGGGCCATCGGCCGGGCCGGAGCGGAACCCGTGTCGGAGCTCCCCGCGCGTGACCCGGAGCAGCCGGGCACGGAGACACCGCCGCCCCTGCCCGCCCGCCGGCGCAGCACCGGTCCCGCCCGGCCCGGCCCCGGCGCGGGGAAGCGCGACGACACCCCCGCGCCCGCCGGTCCCGCACCCACCGGCCCCTCCCGCCGCCCCGCGGCCACCGGCGGCGGCCCCGACGACTCCCCTCCGGTCACCGGCGACACGTGCACCGAGGACACGGACACCGGCACACCGCGGCCCGACGGCGCACCACAGCCCGACGGCGCACCACAGCCCGACGGCGCACCACAGCCCGACGGCGCACCACAGCCCGACGGCGCAGCACTGCCCCGGCGCGTGCGGCAGGCCAGCCTGGCCCCGCAGCTCAAGCGCGACGCCGCGGCCCGGAAGACCGACCGGGCCCGGCCCGTCGAACGGGACGCGGACGAAGTACGCAGCCGCATGGCCTCGCTCCAGCGCGGCTGGCAGCGCGGCCGGGAGGAGAACGCCGCGGGCGACGACGCCGGCAGCGGCACAGCACCACGACGAAGGACTAAGGGGGACGGTCGATGACCGAACCGAGCGCCACCGGCCACACCGCGAACGACAAGGGGGAGCTGAACTGGCTCCTCGACGACCTGGTGGACCGCGTCGCCAGCATCCGCAAGGCGATCGTGCTCTCCGGCGACGGCCTGCCCACGGGGGCGTCCAAGGACCTCACCCGGGAGGACAGCGAACATCTGGCCGCCGTCGCCTCCGGCTTCCACAGCCTCGCCAAGGGCGTGGGCCGCCACTTCGAGGCCGGCGAGGTCCGCCAGACCGTCGTCGAGCTCGACGAGGCGTTCCTGTTCGTCACCGCCGCCGGGGACGGCAGCTGCCTCGCCGTCCTCGCCGACGCCGACTCCGACGTCGGCCAGGTGGCCTACGAGATGACCCTCCTGGTGAAGCGGGTCGGCGCACACCTGGGCGCCGCGCCACGCACCGATCTGCCCTCGAGCGGGTAGTGAACCGGCATGAGCGCTCACGGTCAGGGGAGAAGCCACTGGTTCGATGACGAGGCCGGACCGGTCGTCCGTCCGTACGCCATGACGCGGGGCCGCACCACCAGTGCGGCCCAGCACCGCCTCGACCTGATCGCCGTGGTCGTCGCGGAGCCGCACGCGGACGACCCGGAGGAGGACCCCACCCTCTCCCCGGAACACGTCGACATCGTCGGACTGTGCCGCGAGATCCCCCAGACGGTCGCCGAACTCGCCGCGGGACTCGACCTGCCGGTGGGCGTGGTCCGGGTCCTCGTCGGTGATCTCGTGGACGCGGAACTCGTCCACGTGAACCGGCCCGTCCCCCCGGCCGAGCTGCCGGACGAGAGTATTCTGCGCGACGTGATCAACGGCCTCCGGGCGCTGTGACCGGCGCGGAAGCGGGGTAGTGGCGTGACAGGCTGGCAGTTCTGGGTCGACCGAGGCGGCACCTTCACCGACATCGTCGCGCGCCGCCCCGACGGTCGGCTGCTCACCCGCAAGGTCCTCTCCGGCCACCCGGACCCGGGCCGCTCGGACCCGTCCGGCGCCGACGCGGCGGTGGCCGGCGTCCGCGCGCTGCTGAACGGCTCCGGCGACCCCGTCGACGTCGTCCGCATGGGGACCACCGTCGCCACCAACGCCCTCCTCGAACGCAAGGGCGAGCGCACCCTGCTGGTCGTCACCCGCGGCTTCCGCGACGCCCTGCGCATCGCCTACCAGAACCGCCCGCACATCTTCGCGCGCCGCATCGACCTGCCGTCACCGCTCCACGAGCGGGTCGTCGAGGTGGATGAACGCGTCGCCGCCGACGGCACCGTGCTGCGCGCCCCCGACCTCGACGCCCTCACCGGTCCGCTGCGGCAGGCGTACGACGACGGGATCCGGGCCGTCGCCGTGGTCTGCCTGCACAGCGACCGCCACCCCGCCCACGAACAGGCCGTCGGGGAACTCGCCGCCCGCATCGGCTTCCCGCAGGTCTCGCTGTCCAGCGAGGTCAGCCCGCTGATGAAGCTGGTGCCGCGCGGGGACACCGCCGTCGTCGACGCGTACCTCTCACCCGTGCTGCGCCGCTATGTGCGCCAGGTCGCCGACGCGCTCGAAGGCGTACGGCTGATGTTCATGCAGTCCAACGGCGGGCTCACCGAGGCCCGGCAGTTCCGCGGCAAGGACGCGATCCTGTCCGGACCCGCCGGCGGGATCGTGGGCATGGCCCGCATGTCGCGGCTCGCCGGCTTCGACCGGGTCATCGGCTTCGACATGGGCGGCACCTCCACCGACGTCTCCCACTTCGCCGGCGAGTACGAGCGCGTCCTCACCACCCAAATCGCGGGGGTCCGGCTGCGCGCGCCGATGCTCGACATCCACACCGTCGCCGCGGGCGGCGGCTCGGTGCTGCACTTCGACGGCTCCCGCTACCGCGTCGGCCCCGACTCGGCGGGAGCGGACCCCGGCCCCGCCTGCTACCGGCGCGGCGGCCCGCTCGCCGTCACCGACGCCAACGTCATGCTGGGCCGCATCCAGCCGGCCCACTTCCCGGCCGTGTTCGGCCCCGGCGGCGACCGGCCGCTCGACGCGGACGTGGTCCGCGAACGCTTCACCGCCCTCGCCCGCGAGATCCACGGGAGCACCGGCGACGACCGCACCCCCGAACAGGTCGCCGAGGGCTACCTCCAGATCGCCGTCGCCCATGTCGCGGCCGCGGTCAAGCGGATCTCCGTGCAGAAGGGCCACGACATCACCCGGTACGCCCTCACCACCTTCGGCGGGGCGGGCGGCCAGCACGCCTGCATGGTCGCCGACTCCCTCGGCATCCGCACCGTCCTCGTGCCCCCCATGGCGGGCGTGCTGTCCGCGCTCGGCATCGGCCTCGCCGACACCACCGCCATGCGGGAACGCTCCGTCGAGGCCCCGCTGGAGCCCGCCGCCATGCCCGCCGTCCACGGGACCGCCGACGAGCTGGAGGCGGCGGCCCGCGCCGAGCTCCTCGCCGAGGACGTCCCCGAGGAACGCGTCGAGGTCACCCGCCGGGCCCAGCTCCGCTACGACGGCACCGACACCACCCTCACCGTCGAGCTCACCGAGCCCGACACCATGCGGCGCGCCTTCGAGGACCGGCACCGCGCCACCTACTCCTTCACCCTCGACCGCCCGATCGTCGTCGAGGCGCTCTCCGTCGAAGCCACCGGCACCACCGACCCCCCTGATCTCTCCGCCCTGGCCACCTGGTCGGGGCGGCCCGCCGCACCCGTCACCGTCCGCCTCCACACCGGCGGCGCCTGGCGCGACGTGCCCCTCCACCGCCGCGAGGACCTCCCTCCCGGCGAGACCGTCACCGGCCCCGCGATCATCGCCGAGGACGGCTCCACCACCGTCGTCGACGACGGCTGGCGGGCCGCGACCACCGACGACGGGCACCTGGTCATGGAACGCGTCGCGGTCACGGAGAGTTCCGACGTCGGCACGGAGGCCGACCCGGTCCTGCTCGAGATCTTCCACAACCTCTTCATGTCCATCGCCGAACAGATGGGCGCCCGCCTGGAGTCCACCGCCCAGTCCGTCAACATCAAGGAGCGACTGGACTTCTCCTGCGCCCTCTTCGACCCCGACGGGAACCTGGTGGCCAACGCCCCGCACATCCCCGTCCACCTGGGCTCGATGGGCACCAGCGTCAAGGAGGTCATCCGACGGCGCGGCTCCGCCATGCGCCCCGGCGACGCCTACGCCGTGAACGACCCGTACCACGGCGGCACCCACCTGCCCGACGTCACCGTCATCACCCCCGTCTTCGGCACCGCACCCGAGGACGGCACGCGGCGGGACCCCGAGGTCCTCTTCCACGTCGCCTCCCGCGGCCACCACGCCGAGATCGGCGGCATCGCCCCCGGCTCCATGCCCGCGAACAGCCGCACCATCGACGAGGAGGGCGTCCTCTTCGACAACTGGCTGCTCACCGAGAACGGCCGGTTCCGCGAGGAGGAGACCCTGCGCCTGCTCACCGAGGCGCCCCACCCCTCCCGCGACCCGGCGACCAACCTCGCCGACCTGCGCGCCCAGATCGCCGCCAACCACAAGGGCGTCGAAGAGGTCGGCCGCATGATCGACACCTACGGCCTCGACGTCGTCCAGGCCTACATGCGGCACGTGCAGGACAACGCCGAGGAGGCGGTGCGCCGCGTCATCGACGCCCTGGACGACGGCGCGTACGCCTACGAGACCGACTCGGGCGCCGTCCTGCGCGTCACGGTGAGCGTGGACCGCGCCGACCGTTCCGCGACCATCGACTTCACCGGCACGTCCCCCCAGCTCGCCACCAATTTCAACGCGCCCTCCTCCGTCGTCGACGCGGCCGTCCTGTACGTCTTCCGCACCCTGGTCGCCGACGACATCCCGCTCAACGACGGCTGTCTGCGCCCGCTGCGCATCGTCGTCCCGCCCGGCTCCATGCTGGCGCCCGAACCCCCGGCCGCCGTCGTCGCGGGCAACGTCGAGACCTCACAGGCCGTCACCGGCGCCCTCTACGCGGCGCTCGGCGTCCAGGCCGAGGGATCCGGCACCATGAACAACGTCACCTTCGGCAACGCCCGCCACCAGTACTACGAGACCGTGGCGTCCGGTTCCGGCGCCGGCCACGGCCACCCCGGAGCCCCCGTCGTCCAGACGCACATGACCAACTCCCGGCTCACCGACCCGGAGATCCTGGAATGGCGGCTGCCGGTCCGGCTCGAGGAGTTCGCGGTGCGCCGGGGCAGCGGCGGCGCCGGACGGTGGCGCGGCGGTGACGGAGCCGTCCGCCGCATCCGCTTCCTGGAGCCCATGACGGTCTCCACGCTGTCCCAGCACCGCAGGGTGCCGCCCTACGGCATGGCCGGCGGGGCCCCCGGCGCGACGGGCGCCAACCGGATCGAGCGGGTCGACGGCACGGTCACCCCGCTCGCCGGCAGCGACTCGGCGGACGTCGGCCCCGGCGACGTCCTCGTCATCGAAACCCCCGGCGGCGGGGGATACGGCCCGCCGCCCGACCCTCGTCGAGCAGGAGAAGAGACCGATGATCCTCGGGCGTTCTGAGCGCGGCAAGCCCCCGGTCGAGCCCGTCACGCTCAAGATCCTGGTGGCCGGCGGCTTCGGCGTGGGCAAGACCACGCTCGTCGGCGCGGTCAGCGAGATCCGGCCGCTGCGCACCGAGGAGCTCCTCACCGAGGCCGGGCGGCCCCTCGACGACACCAGCGGTGTCGAGGCGAAGAGCACCACCACCGTGGCCATGGACTTCGGCCGCATCACGCTGCGCGAGGACCTGGTGCTGTACCTCTTCGGCACCCCCGGCCAGGAACGCTTCTGGTTCATGTGGGACGAGCTGTCCGAGGGCGCCCTCGGCGCGGTCGTCCTCGCCGACACCCGACGCCTTGAGGACTGCTTCGCCGCCGTCGACTACTTCGAGCGGCGGTCCATACCCTTCCTGGTCGGCGTCAACTGCTTCGAAGGCGCGGCCCGTTACCCGGAGGACGCGGTACGGCGGGCCCTCGACCTCGACGACGACGTGCCGCTGGTGCTGTGCGACGCGCGGGACCGCGAGTCGGTCAAGGAGGTCCTGGTCGGCGTCGTCCAGCACGCCATGACCCAGGCCGCCGAGCGGCGCCGCGCGGTCGCCACCTGACCGCGGCCGGACGACGCGGCCCGTGCTCCCGCCGGCCGGAGCACGAGCCGCCGTACGACGGACCGGTCACCACGCGCGCGTGGCTCAGTCCCCGCCCTCCTCGACCCGGCCGAGGCTCTTCTCCGCCGCCTTCCGCCGGTTGCGGTACGCGCGGTCCCGCACGGACGACGACATGGCGGGCGTCCACTCGGCGTCCTTCCGCCAGGGCGACTTCAGTCCGTCGGGCCGCTCCGCACGCCCGTGGCGAGTCCCGCCGCGTAGGCGGCGCCCAGGCAGGTCGTCTCCGAGACCCGGGGCCTGATCACCGGCACGTCGAGAGCACGTCCGCCTGATGCCGTGTCAGCTGGACCAGCACGCCCGTGAGGGCGACCGCCCCCTCCAGGCAGTGGACGGGCGCCTCGTCGCCGGTCTTGTGGCCCAGGGTGGTGAGCAGCCCGTTCGACGGCACGGGCCGGGCGCCGGTGTCGAGCGGCAGGAGACTCCCGGTGCCGCAGGTGTTCTTGGCGGTGCCGGCGTCGTGGCGGGCCCGCCCGAAGACCTCGGCCTGCCGGTCGCCCAGAGCGGGGGCCACGGACACCCCGGCGAGCCGGCCCACGGCGGTGCCGTGGACCTCGGCGGTGCCGTGGACCTCGGCGGAGGACCTGATCTCCGGGAGCAGCGCCTCCGGGATGCGCATCGCGGACAGGACGGACGGGTCCCACGGGAGGGTCTCCAGGTTCACCAGCACGGTCCGTCCGGCACTGGTCACGCTGGTGACGTGCCGTCGCAGCCGCGCCGCCCGTGGGGGAGTCCTGGCGTCGGTGGGACGCCGGCCGCGGCACGCCGAATTGCGCCGAGGCGTACGACGGTGCCGACGGACGCCGGAAGTGTTCACCGGAGCCCGGGAAGCGTCAGGGGCGGCGGCGGAACGGGTCGGGGCGCCTGCTTCCGTACGGCCGTCCCCGTCTGATAAATGCAGAGGACATGACATATTTGCCGCGCGCGGTACGCGCCCTGGTCACCGCCCTCGCCGCCCTGCTCACCGCGACCATCGTGGCCGCGCCCGCCCGGGCGACGCCCGAACCCAAGGCGCCCCGCGATTTCGTGGCCCTCCACAGCGTCGACCCGACGATCCTGCACGAGATCCGCTACGTCACCCCGCACACCTTCGTCGGCGAGCCCGTCGACGGCTACCGGCAGCCCCTGTGCATCCTCACCCGCCCCGCCGCCGAGGCCCTCCGCGCCGCCCAGCGACGGCTGCTGCCGCAGGGCTACTCCCTGAAGGTCTACGACTGCTACCGCCCGCAGCGCGCCGTGGACCACTTCGTGCGCTGGGCCGAGGACCTCGACGACCAGACCATGAAGGCCGAGTTCTACCCGAACGTCGACAAGACCCGCCTGTTCGCCGACGGGTACATCGCGGAGAAATCCGGCCACAGCCGCGGCTCCACCGTCGACCTCACCCTCGTCGAGCTCCCCGCCCGCCCCACCCGGCCCTACCGTCCGGGCGAACCCCTCACCCCCTGCTTCGCGCCGAAGGACGAGCGGTTCCCCGACAACTCCGTCGACATGGGCACCGGTTACGACTGCTTCGACACCCTCAGCCACACCCTCGACCCGCGGATCACGGGTGAGCAGCGCGCCCACCGGATGCTGCTCAAGAACACCCTGGAGGACCTCGGCTTCGTGAACCTCGCCGAGGAGTGGTGGCACTACACCTTCAAGCCCGAGACCTACCCGGACACCTACTTCGACTTCCCCGTGGCCCGCAGGTCCCTCGCCGGCCACCGCTGAACCGCCCTCCCGAAGACGCCCCTTCCGCCATCGGATACAGTCCCGCGCGTGTCCGATACTCACGTTCCCAACTCCGCGGCGGATTCCCACTGTTCGTCCTGCGGCACGCCCTACGGAGAGGGCGTCTCCGGCTGGCCGCGCACCTGCCCCGCCTGCGGCGCCGTCGCCTACCGCAACCCGCTCCCCGTCGCCGTGGCCCTCCAGCCCGTGTACGACACCCAGGGCACGGCCCTGGTCGTCGTCACCCGGTCGATCCCGCCCGCCAAGGGCGGCACCGTCCTGCCCGGCGGCTACATCGACCACGACGAGGACTGGCGCCAGGCCGTCGTCCGGGAACTCAAGGAGGAGACCGGCCTCGAGGCGGCCGGCCGCGACGTCCGGCTCGCCGACGCCATGAGCGCCCCCGACGGCCACCTGCTGCTCTTCGGGCTGCTGCCCGAGCGCCCGGCGGACGACCTGCCCGCCTCCGCGCCCACCGACGAGACCGAGGGCACGCACCTGCTGCGCCGCCCCGAGGAACTCGCCTTCCCCCTGCACACCGTGGCCGTGCGCGCCTTCTTCGAGGGCCGCTACCTCTGATCCGGGGGCCGCTGCGTCCGGCCCCCGGACCGGCCGAGCCCACGGACGCGTACCGGCCGGGACGGCTCCCGCGCGCCGTCCTCCCCCTCCCGCCGGACGACGACCCGCGGGCCCGACCAGGTCACCGAGTACCGCTCGACCTCCGGCTCCGCCCCCTCGTCCCCGCCGTCCGGCACCACCGGCCCGCCCCCGCTCCGGCCCGGGGCGGGCGCCCACACCTCCAGCACCGTCCCCCCGTCCTCCCCGCGCACCGGGACCACCGCGCCCGCCCGCGCGAACACGGGTATCCGCTCCAGCGGGGCGTCGGCCGGCACCTTCGCCGGCCCCTCGTACACCCGCTCCGTCGCCGTGTCGTACCACCGCCCGCGCGGCAGCCGCACCTCCCGCCGCTCCACGCCCGGCTCCAGCACCGGCGCCACGAGCAGCGCGTCCCCCAGCAGGAAGACGTCCTCGCAGTCCCGCAACGCCCGCTCCTCCGGCGCCGCCCACCACAACGGCCGCACAGAGGGCGCCCCGGTCCGCCGCGCGAGATGCGCCAGCGTCACGAAGTACGGCAGCAGACGCCGCCGCTCGTCCAGCGCCGCGCGAGCGTGCTCCGACACCCTCGCGCCGCACTCCCACGGCAGGTCACCCGCCGCAGTGGCCGCAACCGTACGCAGCAACGGCAGATACGCGCCCAACTGCAATCCCCGCACGTACAGTTCGGACGAACCGTCCTTGCCGCCGACGACGACGTCCGGGCCCGAGAACGGCACCCCGCACAGCCCGAGCCCCAGCACCAGCGCGAGTGACGCCCGCAGTCCGGGCCACCCCGCGGCCCCCTCGCCGGACCACACCCCGCCGTACCGCTGGAGCCCCGCCCACCCGGACCGGGACAGCACCAGCGGCCGCTCGCCGCCGACGGCTCCGCGCAGTCCCTCGGACGCCGCCCGGGCCAGGCACAGCGCGTACACGTTGTGCGCCTCCCCGCCGACGGGGGCGGGCGAGTCGAGCGTGTGCCAGACCCCCGTGAAGCCCTGCTCCGCCCGCTCCGCGTACCAGCCGCCCCACCAGGTCCGCACGCGCGCGTCGGTGAGGTCCGGGAACACCGCCTCGCCCCGCCGGTCCGCCGCGCGCACCACCTCCCCGGAGCCGTCCCGCACGAAGGCGTCCCGGCGCGTCCCCTCCTCGTACACCGCGCCGCCCGGCGCGGCCCGCACGGCCGGGGTCACCACCGACACCAGCCGGACCCCCTCGCGCCGCAGCTCGTCCGCGAGCACCGGCAGCTTCGGGAAACGGTCCTGGTCGACGGTGAACGCCCGGCGGCCGTCCAGGTGACCGCACCCCAGATGCACCGCCTCCAGCGGCAGCCCGCCCTCCCGGTGCCCGGCGACGACCCGCCGCACGTCGTCCTCCCCGCCGGCGCCCTCCCGCACATGGTGGTGGCCGAAGGCCCACGCGGGCGGCAGCGCCGGCGCCCCGGTCAGCGACGCCCACGTCAGCAGGACCCGCGCCGGCGTGCCCGCCACCACCCAGCCGCGCACCGGACCACCCGCCATGCGCAGCTCGCTCGTGCCCGCCCGGTCGTGCCCGGAACCGGCGCCCTCCGCCCCCTCCCGCAGCGTCACCGTGCCGTCCCACGGGTTGTCGACGAACGACAGATGCGTGCCCGCGTCGGCCACCACCAGCTGCACGGGCATCGACACCGGGGCCGGGCTCCCCGCGCCCTCGGCGGCCCGCCCGGCAACGCCGTTCCCCAGCCGGTGGGTGCCGTCCCGCAGCCGAGGCCCCTCCGCCCGGCCGCCCAGACCGAAGAAACGGGCGTCCGCCGGCACCTCCGCGCGCTGCATCCAACACGCCGGACCCCCGTCCCCCGGCTCCCACCACCGCGGCGGCAGATCCCGCCGCAGCATCACACCCCCGGGCGTGAGCACCTCCAGCGCACCGTGCCGTGACACCGCGACCGTCACCCGCTCGGCCACCACACGCCAGCCGCCGTCCGTGTCCGGCTCCAGCGCGGCCCGCGGATCCGGCTCGGGACACGCACCGGCCAGCGCGTACGACGGCTCCGGGCCCGCCCCGTCCCAGCCCCAGAACACCGCGCCGTTCACCGCCACGAGGATCCGCAGCTCCGAGCGGCCGAACCGGATCACACCCCCGCCCGGGCCCGGCTCCACCTCCCGCACGGTCCCCGGCACCCGCGCCCGCACCGGCCCGGTGGCGTCCGCCCCCCGCCTGCGCCACGCTGCTCGTACGGTACGCAGTCCCCGTGCCGCTCCCGCCCCGCCGACCGACCACCACGAACGCACCAGGTCACGACCGTTCATGTTGCTCACCCTGCCATCCACCGCGCCCCGCAGGCGTGGTGTTCAACTCCCGTTCACCCGTGATCGGACCACATCTTCACGACAGGGACTATGTGGGGGGCACCCTGGTGCGGAAGTCGATCACATGGCATCGTCCCTGTCAGCCGCGTCACGCGCACACCCCAGCCCGTGCGCGGAGGACGCACACGACGCGCACAGTCCGGGAGCCGCCCCATGTCGACCGTGAACCCTCAGCCGCTCTGGCAGCCGACACCGGAACGTATCGCCGAGGCCCGCATCACCCGGTTCCAGGCCTGGGCCGCCCAGCACCACGGCGCCCCCGCCGACGGCGGTTACGCGGCGCTCCACCGGTGGTCCGTGGAGGAGCTGGAGACCTTCTGGAAAGCGGTCACCGAGTGGTTCGACGTCCGCTTCGCCACGCCGTACGAGCGCGTCCTCGGCGAGCGCTCCATGCCCGGCGCCCAGTGGTTCCCCGGAGCGACCCTCAACTACGCCGAGCACGCCCTGCGCGCGGCCGGCTCCCGCGCGGACGAGCCGGCCCTGCTCCACGTGGACGAGACCCACGACCCCCGCCCCGTCACCTGGGCCGAACTGCGCCGCCAGGTCGGCTCCCTCGCCGCCGAGCTCCGCGCCCTCGGCGTACGGCCCGGCGACCGCGTCAGCGGCTACCTGCCGAACGTCCCGCAGGCCGTCGTCGCCCTCCTCGCCACCGCGGCCGTCGGCGGCGTGTGGACCTCCTGCGCGCCCGACTTCGGCGCCCGCAGCGTCCTGGACCGCTTCCAGCAGGTCGAACCGGTCGTCCTGTTCACCGTCGACGGCTACCGCTACGGCGGCAAGGAACACGACCGCCGCGACATCGTCGCCGAACTCCGCCGCGAACTGCCCACCCTGCGCGCCGTCGTGCACATCCCGCTGCTCGGCACCGACGCCCCCGACGGCGCCCTGGAATGGTCCGCCCTCACCGCCGCCGACACCGAACCGGTCTACGAGCAGGTGCCCTTCGACCACCCGCTGTGGGTGCTCTACTCCTCCGGCACCACCGGACTGCCCAAAGCCATCGTGCAGTCCCAGGGCGGCATCCTCGTCGAACACCTCAAGCAGCTCGGCCTGCACTGCGACCTGGGCCCCGAGGACCGCTTCTTCTGGTACACCTCGACCGGCTGGATGATGTGGAACTTCCTCGTCTCCGGCCTCCTCACCGGCACCACCGTCGTCCTCTACGACGGCAGCCCCGGCCACCCCGACACCGGCGCCCAGTGGCGCATCGCCGAACGCACCGGAGCCACCCTCTACGGCACCTCCGCCGCGTACGTCATGGCCTGCCGCAAGGCCGGCGTCCACCCCGCGCGCGACTACGACCTGTCCGCCGTGACCTGCGTCGCCACCACCGGCTCCCCCCTGCCGCCCGACGGCTTCCGCTGGCTCCACGACGAGTTCGCCGAGAGCGGGGACGACCTGTGGATCGCCTCCGTCAGCGGCGGCACCGACGTCTGCTCCTGCTTCGCCGGAGCCGTCCCCACCCTCCCCGTCCACGTCGGCGAGCTCCAGGCCCCCTGCCTCGGCACCGACCTGCAGTCCTGGGACCCCAGCGGCAGGCCCCTCACCGACGAGGTCGGCGAACTCGTGGTCACCAACCCCATGCCGTCCATGCCGATCCACTTCTGGAACGACCCCGACGGCAGCCGCTACCACGACAGCTACTTCGACACCTACCCCGGCGTCTGGCGCCACGGCGACTGGATCACCCTCACCTCGCGCGGCTCCGTCGTCATCCACGGCCGCTCCGACTCCACCCTCAACCGCCAGGGCGTCCGCATGGGCTCCGCCGACATCTACGAGGCCGTCGAACGCCTCCCCGAGATCAAGGAGTCCCTCGTCGTCGGCATCGAACAGCCCGACGGCGGCTACTGGATGCCCCTCTTCGTCCACCTGGCGCCCGGCGCCACCCTGGACGACGACCTCACCGACCGCATCAGGAAGACCATCCGCACCCAGCTCTCGCCCCGGCACGTCCCCGACGAGATCATCGAGGTGCCCGGCATCCCGCACACCCTCACCGGCAAGCGCATCGAGGTCCCGGTCAAGCGCCTCCTCCAGGGCACCCCGCTGGAGAAGGCCGTCAACCCCGGCTCCATCGACGACCTCGACCTGCTCGTCCCCTACCAGGAACTGGCCCGCACCCGCCCCTGAGCGGCCCCGGACCGGTCACGCCGCGTCTCCTCCTCCGCCCGTTGTCAGTGCCGCCGATTACGGTGAGTGAGCATTGATCGACTGTGCAGAGGGGGAGACATGGCGTACACCGACCACCGGACCCTGCGACGCGTCCTGCGCCGCGAGGTCGCCGGCACCATCGGCGTGCTGACCGACGAACACGACTTCCGCGCCATGCGGCGCTACGACAGCTTCGTCTTCGACGACCACGCCACCTACCTGAAACACGTGGAAGCGGTCCTGCGCACCCGCGCCCTCCAGGGCAGCCACACCACGGTGGCCCTCTTCGACCCCGAGGAGTACGCCGAGTACTGCGCGCACCACGGCCTCGACCCCGACAGCTCCGTCAGCCGCACCCGCTTCACCGCCGAACGCGCGGCCACCGGACCCGCCGTCCCCTACGACGGCCGTCCCCTGGCCGACCTCATGACCCTCCTCGTCGACGAGGCCGTCCGCCGCGCCACCTGGGAATACGCCACCACACTCCTCGCCCGCCTCGGCCCCTGCGCCTCCTGCGGCGAGGACCTCGGACACGCGGCCTTCGCCCGCGCCTCCCGCCTCGTCACCCGCATCCTCGACACCGCCCCGCCGGGCGACCGCCACCTCGTCTGCAGCGTCTCCGGACCATCCGAATCACTCGTCGCCGTCCTGCACGCCGACGACACCGACGACGGCGTACGCATCGACGAGACCGAGGCCCTGGAGTTCACCACCGTCCTGGCCGTCGGCCTCGCCACCGCCAGCCCCGGCGGCCTCGTGATGCGTGCCAGCACCCCGGGCGAACCCGACCGCATCCACGGCTGGCGTCTGCGCCCCCACGGACTCGTCCCGCTCACCGCCGGAGAGGTCTTCGACGCCTACTGCACCGACGCCGAGACGGGCGAGATCATCCCGCCCGAGTCCAACGTCGACTACTGCGCGTCACCCGACCTCACCGACGCCGACCCCGGCCCGGACCACCAGCACTGAGCGCGCAGCACAAGGGGCGCCCCACCGAAGTGGAGCGCCCCAGGCACACAGCGCGCGGGTCCGGGGAGGACTACTCGCCCGACAGCACCGCCTGCGCCGCGTTCCGCGCCTCCTCCGCGCTGTCCGCGGCCCGGGCGGCAGCGGCGGCCCGCTCGCACTGCGCCAGCGTGAACTTCGCCAGCGACGCCCGCACGTAAGGAATCGACGCCGCACCCATCGAGAGCGAGGTGACACCCAGCCCCGTCAGCACACACGCCAGCAGCGGATCCGAAGCGGCCTCACCGCACACACCGCAGCTCTTGCCCTCGGCCCGCGCCGCCTCGGCGGACAGCGCCACCAGATCGAGCAGCGCCGGCTGCCAGGGGTCCTGCAGCCGGGAGACCGCACCCACCTGACGGTCCGCGGCGAACGTGTACTGCGCGAGGTCGTTCGTCCCCAGCGACAGGAACTCCACCTCCCGCAGCACCGAGCGCGCCCGCAGCGCCGCCGAGGGGATCTCGACCATCGCGCCGTACTTCGCGCGCAGCCCCGCCTCCCGGCACGCGTCCGCGAAGGCCTTCGCGTCGGCCCGGTCCGCCACCATCGGGGCCATCACCTCGAGGTGCACGGGCAGCCCCTCCGCGGCCTTGGCCAGCGCCGTCAGCTGAGTGCGCAGCACCTCGGGGTGGTCGAGCAGGGTCCGCAGACCCCGCACGCCCAGCGCCGGGTTCGGCTCGTCGCCCGGGGTGAGGAAGTCCAGCGGCTTGTCCGCGCCGGCGTCCAGCACCCGCACCACGACACGCCCCTCGGGGAACGCCTCCAGCACCTGCCGGTACGCCTCGACCTGCTTCTCCTCGGACGGAGCGCTCTTGCTGTCGTCCAGGAACAGGAACTCGGTCCGGAACAGACCGACGCCCTCGGCGCCCGCCTCGACCGCCGCGGCCACGTCGGCCGGCCCGCCGATGTTCGCCAGCAGCGGCACCTTGTGCCCGTCCGCCGTCACACCCGGCCCGGTCGCCGCCGCCAGCGCGGCCTTGCGCTCCGCGGCCGCGGCCTCCAGAGCGGCCCTGCGTTCCTCGGTCGGGTCCACGAAGAGCTCGCCCGAGCTGCCGTCGACCGCTATCAGCGTGCCCTCGGCGATCTCACCGGCTCCCGGCAGCGCCACGACCGCCGGCACACCCAGCGCACGCGCCAGGATCGCGCTGTGGCTGGTGGGCCCGCCCTCCTCGGTCACGAAGCCGAGCACCAGCGTGGGGTCCAGCAGCGCGGTGTCGGCCGGCGCGAGATCCCTCGCCACCAGCACGTACGGCTGGTCGCTGTCCGGCACACCCGGCATCGGCACGCCGAGCAGCCGCGCCACGATGCGGTTGCGCACGTCGTCCAGGTCGGCCACCCGGCCGGCCAGGTACTCGCCCGCGTTGGCCAGTAGCTCGCGGTACGCGGCGAACGCGTCGTAGACCGCGCGCTCGGCCGAGCTGCCCACGGCGACGCGCCGCTCCACGTCGGCCATCAGTTCCGGGTCCTGCGCCATCAGGGCCTGCGCCTCGAGCACCGCCTGCGCCTCGCCCCCGGCGAGGTTCCCGCGCGCGGTCAGGTCGGCCGCGACCGCCTCCACGGCCTGACGGGCGCGCTGCTGCTCGCGCTCCGCCTCCTCCGCCGGGATCTGCTTGGCCGGCGGCTCCAGCACCGCCGTACCCATGTGCCGAACCTCGCCGATCGCCACACCGTGGCTCACGCCGACGCCTCGCAGCGTTGTCTCCATCTCACCCGTCTCCGGTAAAGCGGCGGGTCGCGCCGCAGCGTCCGATGTTCCTGCGCCGTCGTGGGGACGGCGTCACGTCACTTCCAGAGGAAGAGCGCGTCGCCCGCCTTCACGTCGCC